>NZ_WIWH01000045.1:0-39544 GCF_009600035.1 Pseudomonas sp. FSL R10-2964
CAGGAAGCCTTGGCTATGCGGCATGATGCTCCGGCTTCAATTCAATAACCGTGTTGCACTCAGCTCCTGCAACCGCCAACCATAAAGATAACTTTACAAAAGCCCGACACTTCTCATCAAAGTGTCGGAAATATCAAAGCCACTAAGAAAATGATTACAACATCACCAACCGATTCGGCAGTTGGTTGCGCGCTTGGGTTTTGGGTATGTGCTGTGCGAGCACTTCAGCGCAGGCATCGATGCAAGTGATAAAACCTTCTGCCGTATGCCCCAACGCCACGCGGCGTACGAAATCGCTGACGATAGTGCCCCAGTCACTGTCGTCCAGATGGCGGGATATCCCTTCATCCACCAGTATTTCGACATAACGTTCAGCTTCACTGACAAAAATCAGTACACCCGTGCGCCCAGCAGTGTGGTGCAGTTTTTGTTCGAGAAACTGGCGCCGGGCCAGGTTACTCGCACGCCAATGCCGCACGCGGGGCGGAATCAGGCGCGTGGTTATGGCCGGGATGCGAAAGATCAGGCTAAGAAAGACAAAGCTGGCCCATTGCAGCATCAGCAGAGTGTAAGTCGCCAGGCCGCTGTTCAAGAAGTGCACCACGGCGGGCAGCACCAAGGCAATCAGGCTGGCCGATAGCAAGGGGATGTAGCTGTAGTCATCGGCACGGGGAGCCAGCACGGTGACGATTTCGGCGTCGGTGTGCTGTTCGGCACGGGTGACCGCGTCTTCGACCTGCCGTTGTTGCTCGGGGGTTAATAAAGCCATAAGTCTCGTACTCGTTAAAAAGTGAATTACCAGCCACCAGAGGCTCCGCCGCCGCCGAAGCTGCCACCACCGCCGCGAAAACCGCCACCACCGCCTCCGCCGAACCCGCCACCGCCAAAACCACCGGAGCGCGAACCGCCACTGCCACCCGAATTGCAGATGCCATAGAACTGACAGGCGGCAACCACCAGTACAAACAGGATAAATAGCAGCATCACCCCCCCGGGGTGCTCGGCCATAAAGTCGCTGCCGTCACCCTGGCTGCTGGCGTAGGCCGGTTCGGCCAGGGGCGTGCCGCCCAATACTTGCAGGATGGCACCCACACCGTCGCTGATACCTTGGTTGTAGTCCCCGGTTTTAAAGGCCGGGGTGATGATCTGGTTGATAATCACCGAGGCCTGGGCATCGGTGAGGCGATCCTCAAGGCCATAGCCGACCTCGATGCGCAACTTGCGGTCGTCGCGGGCCACGATCAGCAAGGCGCCGTTATTTTTGTCCTTTTGCCCGATACCCCAGGCACGGCCCAGTTGGTAGCCGTAGTCTTCGATGGGCATGCCCTGCAGGTCAGGCACGGTGACCACCACCACTTGCTCGCCGGTGGCCTTTTCGTGAGCCTGCAGGCTTTGCGTCAATTGCTCGCGGGTGGCGGGCGTGAGCATTTGCCCCTCGTCCACTACCCGCCCGCTGAGCGCGGGAAAGGTCAGCGCCTGGGCCGTGGCTATAAATAGCCACAGCAACAGGCCCAACCCCAGTCTTGATACGCGCATCGCTACCTCGAACGTTTGTTATCCATTGTGGGAGCGGGCTTGCTCGCGATACATGCGGCGCGGTCTGTCAGGCAAATCGCGTTGATTCCATCGCGAGCAAGCCCGCTCCCACAACAAGCTCGCTCCCACAGGGGGGGGAACGGTATAAGGCCGTTAAAACTTCACTTCCGGCGCTTTGTCGGCGTCCGGGGTGGTGGCTTCGAATGTGGAGCGCACCGGCAGGTCGCTGTACATCACCGCATGCCACAAACGCCCCGGGAAGGTGCGGATCTCGGTGTTGTAGCGTTCAACCGCGAGGATAAAGTCGCGCCGCGCCACGCTGATGCGGTTTTCCGTACCTTCTAGCTGTGATTGCAACGCCAGAAAGTTCTGGTTGGATTTAAGGTCAGGGTAGCGCTCGGACACCACCATCAACCGGCTCAAAGCTCCGGTCAGCTGGTTCTGCGCGTCCTGGAACTGCTTGAGTTTTTCCGGGTTGTTCAGCGTGCTGGCATCAACCTGGATCGAGGTGGCCTTGGCCCGCGCTTCAATCACCGCGGTCAGGGTGGCCTGCTCCTGCTTGGCTGCACCCTTGACCGTTTCGACCAGATTGGGGATCAAGTCAGAACGACGCTGATACTGGTTCTGCACCTGGGACCAGGCCGCCTTGACCTGCTCGTCGAGGGTGGGAATGGTGTTGATCCCGCACCCCGCCAGCAGACTGCTCAAGGCCAGAAGGGCGAGGGCTTTCCAGCCCACTGCTTTAAAACTTTGTATGCCCATGCTTGCAACGCTCCGAAATAACAACATTGGGTTTATTGACCACACACCACGCCTAATAACTCCCGGCAATACTGGATTGCTCGCGGCGAATCAGCTAAAAGACTGCCTGCCATGCAGGAATACTCCGTTCTAAAGGTAGGTCAAATCTTTGATTCGAGTACTCCTGATACCTCCCAAGAACAATATCGCTGCACGAGCGTGGGTCTCCCTCGCTTCAAGTGAGCGGCTGCGCAGAAGAATCCAATGAGAAATATGTGTTTGCTGGGCATCGTCATCAGCCTGGCCAGTCACACCGCCTGGGCTCAAACCCCGGCCGCCCCGCTCCCCCCCAAAGACGTGTTCGTCGCTGAGCTGCTGAAAAAGATGAGCGTCGATGAAAAGATCGGCCAACTGCGCCTCATCAGTATCGGCCCGGAAATGCCCCGCGAGATGATCCGCAAGGAAATTGCTGCGGGCCGCATCGGCGGTACGTTCAACTCCATCAGCCGCGACGAAAACCGCCCGATGCAAGACGCCGCCATGCGCAGTCGCCTGCAGATTCCGATGTTTTTCGCGTACGACGTGATCCACGGCCACCGAACGATTTTCCCGATCAGCCTGGCCCTGGCCTCCAGCTGGGACATGGACGCCATCGGCCTGAGCGGCCGCATCGCCGCCAGGGAGGCCAGCGCCGACAGTATCGACCTGACCTTCGCGCCGATGGTCGACATCGCCCGTGACCCGCGCTGGGGCCGTACCTCCGAGGGCTTTGGCGAAGATACCTACCTGGTCTCGCGCATCGCCAAGGTGATGGTGCAGGCCTATCAGGGCGCATCCCCGGCCCTGCCCGGCAATATCATGGCCAGCGTCAAGCACTTTGCCCTGTATGGCGCGGTAGAAGGCGGCCGGGACTACAACACTGTGGACATGAGCCCGACACGCATGTTTCAGGACTATCTGCCGCCTTACCACGCAGCTATTGAGGCAGGCGCGGGCAGCGTGATGGTGGCCCTTAACTCGATCAATGGCGTGCCGGCCACTTCGAACATGTGGCTGATGCAGGATTTGCTGCGCAAGGACTGGGGCTTCAAAGGCGTGGCAGTCAGCGACCACGGCGCGATTAACGAGCTGATCAAACACGGCGTGGCCAAGGACAGCCGCGAGGCCGCCAAGCTGGCGATCAAGGCCGGTATCGACATGAGCATGAACGACAAGGCCTACGGTGAAGAGCTGCCCGGCCTGCTCAAGTCCGGCGAAGTGCCGCAGAGCGATCTGGACAATGCCGTACGTGAAGTGCTCGGAGCCAAATACGACATGGGCCTGTTTGCCGACCCGTACCTGCGTATCGGCAAGGCCGAAGATGACCCGGCCGACACCAAGGCCGACAGCCGCCTGCATCGTGCCGAAGCCCGTGAAGTGGCACGCAAGAGCCTGGTATTGCTGAAAAACCAGAACGATACCCTGCCCCTCAACAAGCAGGCGCGCATTGCCCTGGTTGGCCCGCTGGCCAAAGCCCCGATTGATATTATGGGCAGCTGGGCCGCAGCCGGTCAGCCTGCGCAATCGGTGACCGTATTTGACGGCATGCGCAATGCCATCGCCCAACAGGACAACCTGATCTACGCCCGTGGTGCCAATATCACGGACGATCAAAGCGTCGTCGACTACCTCAACTTCCTCAATTTTGATGCACCCGAAGTGGTCAACGACCCGCGCCCGGCGCAGGTCATGATCGACGAAGCCGTCAAGGCTGCGCAGCAGGCCGACGTGGTGGTTGCTGTGGTAGGTGAGTCGCGGGGCATGTCCCACGAGTCGTCGAGCCGCACCAATCTGGACATTCCTGCCAGCCAGCGCGCCCTGATTACGGCCCTCAAAGCCACCGGCAAGCCGTTGGTGCTGGTATTGATGAACGGCCGCCCGTTGTCGATCGATGTGCAACAGCAGCAGGCCGATGCCGTGCTGGAAACCTGGTTCAGCGGCACTGAAGGCGGCAACGCCATTGCCGACGTGCTATTTGGCGACTACAACCCCTCCGGCAAGTTGCCGATCACTTTCCCACGCTCCGTTGGCCAGATCCCGACCTACTACAGCCATCTGAGCATTGGCCGTCCCTTCACGCCGGGCAAACCGGGCAACTACACCTCGCAGTACTTTGATGAGGGCAACAGCCCGCTGTACCCGTTTGGCTATGGTTTGAGCTACACCGACTTCAGCCTTTCAGATGTCCGCCTGTCGGCCAAAACCCTGAAGCCGGGCGCAACCCTGACGGCCAGCGTCACCGTAACAAACACCGGCAAGCGTGCTGGCGAAACGGTGGTTCAGTTGTATATCCAGGACGTTACTGCGTCCATGAGCCGAGCGGTTAAAGAGCTGAAGAACTTCGAGAAGGTCATGCTCAACCCCGGCGAGCAGAAAGTCGTGCAGTTCACCCTCAGCGAGAACGACCTGAAGTTCTACAACGCGCAGTTACAGCATGTCGCCGAACCTGGCGAATTCAACGTACAAATTGGCCTGGACTCGCAAAACGTCCAGCAAAACAGCTTCCAGTTGCAGTAATTTCGCGTAATTGCCGGGAAGGCTCCACGCCGCCTTCCCGGCCCTTCCCCGCAACAATCCGTGCTTGACCTTTCCTATCTTTGCACCCGCCTGAAAATGCGTTCGGACAGCGCTGTTTTTTGTGGTAGGGTTCGCGCCCTCAAAATCCGGCACACAGGATTTGTCCCGGCTAAATCCGGTGACAAACGGCTAAATGCCGGTGCAGTGCGGCCTACGTGGATCTCCAAGCTTTCACACACAATTTACACACAGGGTTATCCACAGGCAGTACGTTGCACAACCCCTATAAAACGCATATCTTGTATCAGCTTCGCCAAAAAACCCCATATGTAGGGTTTTAGGCCAAAAACCCAACACAACTCAGACGAGAATTTCAAGCCCTTTTCTCGCGCCTGTCGGGTTAAATCAAACGCAGCTTTCAAAGTCCAAACCGCTTATGCGGATGGCAACCGTTTTCCAGCCCAAAGGTCGGAAAGCGGCCCGGGTGTTGCAGTAAAAATACTGTCATCCAACAGGAATACGGTTTCACGCGGTCTGCGTGAATCAAGACTTCGGCACGGAAGCGGCTTAACCCCCCCTTCTGTACGTCCCGAAGTTGTTATGCCCGGTTCATTACCGGTTGTAGTGCTTCAGGACGGAACGGTGGGCACCCAAAAGGCGCCCAAACAAACATAGAGAATGTGGAGACACCCCCATGCAAACCGATACAACTCGCGAGAACTCGCAGGGTACCGATTCAAATCTGGATCTGTCTGCGACCGCGCCAGGCCAGCTGCGCGTGATCAAACGTAACGGGGCTGTGGTTCCTTACACCGATGACAAGATCACCGTTGCCATCACCAAGGCGTTTCTCGCAGTTGAAGGCGGCAATGCTGCCGCTTCGTCGCGCATTCACGACACCGTTGCGCGCCTGACCGAACAGGTCACCGCAACTTTCAAGCGTCGCATGCCATCGGGTGGCACCATCCACATCGAAGAAATCCAGGACCAGGTAGAACTGGCCCTGATGCGCGCCGGCGAGCAAAAAGTGGCCCGCGACTATGTGATCTACCGTGACGCACGCTCCAAGGAACGCGCCAACCGCGCACCGGCCGAAGACGCCGTGCAGGCTCACCCGTCGATCCGCATCACCCGTGCCGACGGCACCTTCGCCCCTCTGGACATGGGTCGCCTGAACACCATCGTTTCCGAGGCCTGCGAAGGTCTGGAAGAAGTGGACGGCGAGCTGATTCAGCGCGAAACCCTGAAAAACCTCTACGACGGCGTAGCGCTGAGCGACGTCAACACCGCCCTGGTGATGACCGCCCGCACCCTGGTAGAGCGTGAGCCGAACTACTCGTTCGTGACCGCGCGCCTGCTGATGGACACCCTGCGCGCCGAAGGCCTGAGCTTCCTGAAAGTAGCTGACAGCGCCACCCACCACGAGATGGCTGACCTGTACGCCAAGGCCCTGCCTGCCTACATCGCCAAGGGTATCGAGTTCGACCTGCTGAACCCGGTGCTGGCCACCTTCGACCTGGAAAAACTGGGCAAGGCGATCAACCACGAGCGCGATCAGCAGTTCACCTACCTGGGCCTGCAAACCCTGTACGACCGTTACTTCATCCACCACGATGGCGTGCGTTTCGAACTGCCGCAGATCTTCTTCATGCGCGTGGCCATGGGCCTGGCGATCGAAGAGAAGCAGAAAGAAGACCGTGCCATCGAGTTCTACAACCTGTTGTCGTCTTTCGACTACATGGCCTCGACACCGACCCTGTTCAACGCCGGTACCCAGCGTCCGCAGCTGTCCAGCTGCTACCTGACTACCGTGCCGGACGACCTGTCGGGCATCTACCACGCGATCCACGACAACGCCATGTTGTCGAAATTCGCCGGTGGCCTGGGCAACGACTGGACTCCGGTACGTGCATTGGGTTCGTGGATCAAGGGCACCAACGGCAAATCCCAGGGCGTTGTACCGTTCCTGAAAGTGGTGAACGACACCGCCGTAGCCGTTAACCAGGGTGGCAAGCGCAAAGGCGCTGTATGTGCCTACCTGGAAACCTGGCACATGGACATCGAAGAGTTCATCGAGCTGCGCAAGAACACCGGTGATGACCGTCGTCGTACCCACGACATGAACACCGCCAACTGGATCCCTGACCTGTTCATGAAGCGCGTCTTCGATGACGGCCCGTGGACCCTGTTCTCGCCGTCCGAAGTACCGGATCTGCACGACCTGACCGGCAAGGCCTTCGAAGAGCGCTACGAGTACTACGAAGCACTGTCCCAGTACCCGGGCAAGATCAAGCTGTTCAAGACCATCCAGGCCAAAGACCTGTGGCGCAAAATGCTGTCCATGCTGTTTGAAACCGGCCACCCTTGGCTGACCTTCAAAGACCCGTGCAACCTGCGCAGCCCGCAGCAGCACGTGGGCGTGGTTCACAGCTCGAACCTGTGCACCGAAATCACCTTGAACACCAACAAGGACGAAATCGCGGTTTGCAACCTGGGCTCGATCAACCTGCCGAACCACATCGTCAACGGCAAGCTGGACACCGACAAGCTCAAGCGCACCATCGACGTCGCCGTTCGCATGCTCGATAACGTGATCGACATCAACTACTACTCGGTACCGCAAGCGCGCAACTCGAACTTCAAGCACCGTCCGGTTGGTCTGGGGATCATGGGTTTCCAGGACGCCCTGTACCTGCAGCACATTCCTTACGCTTCGCAAGCCGCCGTGGAATTTGCCGACAAGTCGATGGAAGCGGTCAGCTACTACGCGATCCAGGCGTCCTGCGACCTGGCTGACGAGCGTGGCGCTTACGAGACGTTCCAGGGTTCGCTGTGGTCCAAAGGCATCCTGCCGCTGGATTCGCAACAGATTCTGATCGAGCAGCGCGGCCAGAAGTACATCGACGTTGACCTGAACGAATCCCTGGACTGGGCACCGGTTCGCGCCCGTGTACAAAAAGGCATTCGCAACTCCAACATCATGGCCATCGCACCGACCGCCACCATCGCCAACATCACCGGCGTATCGCAGTCGATCGAACCGACCTACCAGAACCTGTATGTGAAATCGAACCTGTCGGGCGAATTCACCGTGATCAACCCGTACCTGGTTCGCGATCTCAAGGCCCGCGATCTGTGGGACTCGGTCATGATCAACGACCTGAAGTACTACGACGGTTCCGTGCAGCAGATCGAACGCATCCCGCAAGAGCTCAAAGAGCTGTATGCCACTGCGTTCGAAGTGGACACCAAGTGGATTGTTGACGCCGCCAGCCGTCGTCAGAAGTGGATCGACCAGGCGCAGTCGCTGAACCTGTACATCGCTGGCGCTTCGGGCAAGAAGCTGGACGTGACCTACCGCATGGCCTGGTACCGTGGTCTGAAAACCACCTACTACCTCCGTGCCCTGGCTGCGACCAGCACCGAGAAGTCCACCGTCAACACCGGCAAGCTCAACGCAGTATCGAGCGGCAAAAACAGTGAAGACGTTGCTGCGGCCCCAGCCGGCCCGGCACCGGTGCCAAAGGCTTGCGCCATTGACGAGCCGGATTGCGAAGCTTGCCAATAAGCTGAGCTGGCAGGCGGGTCAAACCGCCTGACCCAAAACCCCCGTTAAACCCTGGCAACAGGTGGGTTTGACGGGGGTTTTGTTTTTTGGAGGGGTGGGGAGTTACGCGGTCATTTGCGCCAATCGGCTATCTGCTGCGCAGTGGCGTAGAAATCAACGCCAGCACCCAAGGCTTGCTGCCCATCCGGCTGATTGTGACGTAACCCCTCAAGCACTTGAGCATGACTGCGACGGAATTGCCCAAGCTGTTTTGCACCTTGCGGGCTGGCCGTTTGCGCTGCTGTCTCGATGCGTTGATACAAGTCCATCTGATTGGTAGCCGCCAGGTTGGTGGGGACATAGGGGCGATTAGCCGCAACGGCCTCTGCAATCGGGAATGTTTCGGCAAAGGTATGGTAGCCGCCAAAGTTCATGAAGGCGGCAATACCCAGCCCGGCCGCCAGCACCATGTGTTCATTGCCATAGATTCTATCCGGGTTCAACGTGTTGAGCGCCAGCAGCACGTCACAGGTACTGCCGGATTGCGCCCCCGCAGATGGCAGACCCTTGAGGTTGGACTCCATTGCGAATGTGCCAAAGGGCTGCCAGCGATTGATACCCACGCCATGCAGCATTGAAAAATGCTCCAGCATGCCGGTCAGGCCTTGCTGGGAATAGGCTGGCGGCACGTTCTCCATTTCAGCCTCTGACATGGTGAAAGGCCGGGTCAGGTCTGCAATCGGCGCACCTTGACGGGGAATTGCATTGAGATTCTGATTGCGATCACCCAGCGCTTTGCGCAAGGCGGCCTGCTCAGTGCTGTGCGGGTCGACCGTGTTCTGTACCACCAGCCCAAACCCCATCTTGAGCTTGGCCGCATCTTCATAAACTCCCTTCACCGGCCGCAACTCCCCGCCGACTTCCACCATAGGCATCCGTTCACTGCGGGCACGACTGAGCGGATTGTCAAAGGCCGGCGTACGCGTCTTGCTTGAAAACTCCTTGAAACGATCAGCGAACTGATCTGCCTGCGCATCAAGACCAGCCTCACGCAGCAAGGCCACGCAAGCCGCGGTATTGGCTTGTTTGTGCTGCGCATAGAGCCCGGGTTGACTCTCGTCTTCTACGGGGGCCATCAACTGGCACATCGTGCTGCCAAAAGCGCTCGACGCACGGATTTTAGTCAGCAGGTCAACATGGTTTTGCTTGTCGAACCCTTCTGTACATCCGGCCAGAGGAGTCTGCAGCGTGTTGATCAACCACGGTTGCAGCGCCTGCCCGGGTTTCATCTGCCGACCAATCTGGTCGGACTGTGCTGCCAAAGGCTCGATGGTGGCCTGCAGAACATCGCGCAACGGCTGCTCCCGTCCCTTGTAATGGACGGCAAGCCCACCCGCCACGCTTTGCTCGCTCAACCCCTGACGCAACACCGTTGCCAGTTGTGCGGCGTGCTGGTCGAACACTTCACCTATCCTGCCTGGCTGGTTCAACAAGGCCATGCTGGCGCCCGCTTCAAAAAACTTGCTGTTGGTGATCATCTGTCTTTGTACATCCGTCAGGGCAACACCATGGGGACTGCTTTGAGCAACGGCATCTGGCTTACCTTGACTGTCGATGCCATATACCGCATCGAGCGATGTACCTGACCTGGAAATAAACATGATGCTCACCTCATTAATAGTGCACTTGGATAGATGGGGCATGGAGAAGGCACGCACAGGCTCGCAAACCAGTAGCAAACCTGGCGACGCAACAGGCCATTGGGCCGCAAACTTTGCCCTTGAACTAAAAACAAAACAAATATCAAAGTGTAAGAAAATAACAAGGAAAGACGAACAGCCCTCTTAATTATTAGCGTACTGAACCGAATACATACTCACATCCAATAAACACTTTCACGGCAATAAAGACATGATGCCTTATCAATAACACTTGCGATCTTTGTACCTGTTAACCCCCGGTAACAGTTCGCTTGCACGTTGTGGAACCCGCCCTGCAGCCCGGGCCACAGACTGCGAGACATGTAATGGACTGCACGGTCGCCGATACCCTCCCTGCTCCCGGAGTGTGTTGCTTGACCGTTCACATGTTGTTTCCCACGAAGGATGACCACCATTCGATCGAACGAACGAAAACACATGAAAGATCTCAGCTCGATTTCCCCCTTCAGGTTTACCCCCACGGACAGCGTTGCCCGGGGGACTTCACACATCAGCGCCGGCGCCATTCCCGCCGCCCCACCTTGCTGTACACCCAAAGAAATATACGATCGTGTCCACCAGGAAATATCCCGGCGCTATCTGTCATTCGATCAAGGTAAGGAAATGGGATTTGCCGGCAAGGCCGGAGTAACCGGTGATATCGACTTCATTACCAAAAAAGATTTGATTGGCATACTGCGACACTTGAAAGAGGATGAAAGCGCACTGCAGGAGAGCAAAAAAGACTCTGCTCGGACTCAACTTTTCGACAAGATTTATTTGATGTCCGGGGACAAGGAGACAGGCAGAAACTGGAATTTAAGACTCCACAATTACAGTGTGCGCGGCACAGGGCTTGGAGGCGAAGACATCCCCCACCGTCATCGCTGGACGCTGGCCAGCAATGTGCTTACTGGTGGTTACAACAACGTCAATTACGAAGAACGCAGTGTCTCGCAGCCCCATGACCCCAAAGACAAATTCAACAAATACGTGCTTGGCGCATCGAGTGCGCAAACAACCCAGGGCGCCAGGGGGGCAACGCTTGTAAACGAAGCCGTGATGGTTCCCTTCAAAAATGAAATTTATGCCAAGGGTGACATCAATCATTTCCCGATTGCCCTGCCGCACAGTGTTGATACAGCCCCTGCCTATATGGGGACTACATTGACCCTGGCCCACACGGGCGTGCCGACGACAGATACGTCCATTGCTTATTACAAAGAAGCGTTCACCAGCTTGCCTTCACTGCACTTTGAAAGTGTCGAGGCCTTCAAGGCGTCCATTGACCTGCGCATCGCGCAACTTCAGGTGCTGGACTTGCAGGAAAACCTGAGTACGTTCCTCAACGCCAGGCAACAGAACAACCAGCCGTTAACCCCCGACGAAACCCGGCACCTGAGGGATACCCACGAGTACAACTATGTAGAAACATCGTTGCTGCCGGCCCTGGCCATTTACAACATGGAAAAAATCAATGGCATCGAGCACCGGGAGTTCTCGGCCGACACGGCGAAATTTCTCGATAGCCAACTTTCACAGATCAATCAACGTGTACTTAACACCCTGTTCGAAGGTAACCAGACGGACCTGATGGACCAGCGCCTTTCCCTGGTACTGGAGCCCGGCGCTTTCGCCCAGGCCATGGCTGAAAGACAGGGGCAATAAACCTCGATTCGCGGATCCGCAGCGATAGCATTGCGTTCTAACTGTTGGGCACTGTGGGAGCGGGCTTGCCCGCGATTGTCCTGTTACACCGCAGCGATCCCGTCGCGAGCAAGCCCGCTCCCACAGAACGTGTAACCATCACCCCGAAACAGTGCGCCCGCGCCACAAAATGAATCACTCTGCACATTCTTCAGCCTGATATTCGCTCGCCAATAGGCACTCTGCACACCCGCCCATATGCCGTGTGCCCGCTTTTCTCCGGTTTACCCGCCCTGACAAAACAGGCCCGCTTATTGCTCTGGCTCCTGTGTGCTACCGATATCGGCGCACCCATTCGAGGCGGAGAAATAGACCATGAGTTCACCCGGCGATTTTCCTTTGAGCGAAGCCCCGCGTTCAGCGCGCAAGGGGTTGTTGTCGATTTCGATGGTGCTGTTCAGCTTTACCTTCTTTACCGGCACCATGTTCGCCGGTGGCAAGCTGGGCATGGCCTTCAACTTTGTCGATATGCTGTGGATTGCGGCCATCGGCAATACCCTGCTGGCGCTGTATGCCGCCGCCCTGGCCCTGATCGCTTCGCGCAGCGGCCTGAACACGGTGCTGATGGGACGCTTCTGCTTTGGTGAGGCCGGTAGCCGCCTCTCGGACTTCCTGCTCGGTTTTGCCGAGCTCGGCTGGTACGCCTGGGGCACGGCAACGGTGGCCATCGTGCTGGTGAAGATGCTCGGCCTGGCCGAAGGCTTCACTCTGCCCTTGATGGTGTTTTTCGGCATGGGCTTCAGCATCACGGCGATCATCGGCTACAAAGGCCTGGATGTGCTGTCGCGGGTTTCGGTGCCGCTGATGTTTGTCCTGCTGATCGTCTCCATGTATATCGCCACGCAGCATGTCGGCGGGTTTTCCGGGCTGGCAGCGGTGATCCCGGAGCAGACCATGACCGTCTCGGCAGCCATTACCATGGTCTTTGGCACCTTCGCCAGCGGTGCCACCCAGGCCACCAACTGGACGCGACTGTCGCGCAGCGGACGCATCGCCGTGACCGCCAGCGTGGTCAGTTTTCTGCTGGGCAATGGCCTGATGATCGTGGCCGGCGCCTGGTGCGCCATGGTTTATCAACAGGCCGACATCGTCGAAGTGATGATGCTGCAAGGTCTGTCGTTTGCCGCCGTAGTCATGCTGTGCCTGAACCTGTGGACGATCCAGGGCCCGACCATCTACAACGTGGCCGCTGCCACCTGCCATCTGGTGCGCAGCGAACGCCGGCGCACCATGACCCTGCTCGCCGCCGCCGTGGGCGTGCTGCTGGCGATGGGCGGCATGTATGAAATGCTGATTCCGTTTCTGGTGCTGCTGGGTTCGGTCATCCCGCCCATTGGCGGCGTGATCATGGCCGACTTCTGGTTTCGCCATCGCGGCAAATACCCGGCCCTGGCCAGCGTCCAGTTACCTCGCTACAACCTGGCAGGGCTGACCGCCTATGCCGTGGGCGCCTTGCTGGCCTATTTGTCGCCATGGATTGCGCCTCTGGTAGGCATTGGCGCATCGGCCATCGTCTATATCGTGCTGCTGAAACTCAGCCGTCAACCGGCGGTGCTGCCCACCGTCCAGGAGCCCCTTTGAGCCTGACCGTTGAAGAGATCCTGGCCCTGCCCGGCCTCGAAGAGATGACCCTGCGGGCCGGCGCACGCAACCGCCAGCGCAGCGTGCGCTGGTCCTATGTGGCCGAGAACGAAGGCATCGCCGGCTGGGTCATGGGCGGTGAGCTGGTGTTTGTCACCGGGATCAACCACCCCCGTGACGAGGCCAACTTGCTGCGCCTGATCGACGAAGGCAGTGACTGTGCGATTGCCGGACTGGTGATCCTGACCGGCGAGACCTTCATCCACAGCATTCCCCCATCGGTGATTGCACTGGCCGAAGCCCGCGGCGTGCCCCTGATCGAGCAACCGTACTTGCTGAGAATGGTCATCGTCACCCATTTGATTGGTACTGCACTGGTACAAATGGCGCAGACCAAACGCTCGCGCCACGACATTCTGGCGCAACTGCTCAGTGGCGATTACCCCAGCCTGGCCACCCTCCGCCAGCGCGCAACGCACTTGCAGCTGGCGCTGGACCAACCGTGCCGCCTGGTTGCGCTACGCTTGTCAGCAGTCAGTGTACTGTTTGCCAGTCACGCACCCGAGGAGGCAGAACGCCTGTTGCAACACACCCGCCAGACCGTACAGGATCACCTCGACGTGTGGAGCCGTGCCCTGCCCCGCGCGTTGCCGGTGATCGTGCAGGGTGATCTGTTCATCCTGTTGCTCGCTGAAGACAACAACCTGCGCACAGAACTGGCGAGCCTGTATCGAGACTTGCAGGCCATCATCGGTAATCTGGCGCTGTTTATGGGGCTGGCAGGCAAGGTCGAGGATTGCGCCCATTATCACCGGGCCCTCAACGAGGCACGCCAGGCGCTGGATGTTGCAGAAAACCTGCGCCCGGCCACCAGCCTCTGCGATTTCAGCGAACTGGGTGTGTTGCGCCTGCTCCAGGCCGTGGGCGAACGCTCGGTGATCGACAGCTTTGTGCAGCAGACCCTCGGCCCCCTGATTGAACCCAACCGCAAACAGCCACACCACCTGATTGATACCCTGGATGCCCTGCTCCAGGAAAACGGCAACGCACTCAAGGCCGCACAACGCCTTAACATCCATCGCAATACCGTCAATCAACGCCTGCAACGCATCGAGCAACACAGCGGCCAGTCGCTCGATGACCCCCTCTTCAGAATGAATGCTTCGGTGGCGCTGCAGGTATGGCGCATGTCCGAAGCCCAACGACAGGAACGACCATGAAGATCATCAATGCCACGCTGCGAAAAACCCCCGGCCTGCACACGATCACCTGTGAGGGCGAGCAGATCGCTGCCATCACCCTGCAAGCAGGCAGCGTGCCGGCGCAGGCAGGCGAGATCGACGCCCGGGGCCAGTTGCTGATTGCGCCTTTTGTGGAGCCGCATATCCATCTGGACGCGGCCCTCACCGCGGGCCAGCCCGAATGGAACCTGAGCGGCACCCTGTTCGAGGGCATCGAGCGCTGGGCCCAGCGCAAGGCAACCATCACCCATGAGGACACCAAGCAGCGTGCCCACGCCACTATCCGCATGCTCGCCGAACACGGCATCCAGCATGTGCGCACCCATGTCGATGTCACCGACCCGACTCTGGCCGCACTCAAGGCCATGCTCGAAGTGCGTGAGGAAGCCCGCCACCTGATCGACCTGCAAATCGTGGCATTCCCCCAGGAAGGCATCGAGTCCTATGCCGGTGGCCGTGAGCTGATGACCCTGGCCGTGGAGCTGGGCGCCGATGTGGTGGGTGGCATCCCGCACTTTGAAAACACCCGCGAGCAGGGAGTCAGTTCGATCAAGTTCCTGATGGATCTGGCCGAGCGCACGGGGTGCCTGGTGGACGTGCATTGCGACGAAACCGACGACCCCCACTCGCGTTTTCTTGAAGTGCTGGCCGAAGAGGCCCGGGTACGCGGCATGGGCAGCCGGGTGACCGCCAGTCACACCACAGCGATGGGTTCGTATGACAATGCCTACTGCTCCAAACTGTTCCGCTTGCTCAAGGCATCAAAGATCAACTTTGTCTCGTGCCCGACCGAAAGCATCCATTTGCAGGGTCGTTTTGATACCTTCCCGAAACGCCGTGGCGTGACCCGGGTGGCCGAAATCGACCGTGCCGGGATGAACGTGTGCTTCGGTCAGGATTCAATCAAGGACCCGTGGTACCCACTGGGTAACGGCAATATCCTGCGGGTACTGGATGCCGGCCTGCATATCTGCCACATGATGGGTTTTGAGGACCTGGCGCGCAGCCTCGATCTGGTGACGGACAACAGTGCGCGGACGCTGAATCTGGGCGAGGGTTATGGCATTGAAGTGGGTCGCCCGGCGAACCTGGTGGTGCTGGATGCCGAGAGCGATTACGAAGCGGTACGTCGCCAGGCCAAGGCGCGGGTATCGATCCGCGCCGGCAAGGTTTTGCTGACGCGGGTGCCGGAACAGGTGGAGTTCAGCTGAGACCCGTGACGAACATGGTGGGAGCGGGCTTGCTCGCGATGGCATCGACGCGGTTGAACTGAAACACCGCAGCGTCTGCATCGCAGGCAAGCCAGCTCCCACAGGTTATGTATTGCTCACCCACCCGATGCCCGCCGGATCATGGTCGCAGCGCTATCACGTCATCTGAATGATGGTCTGCATGATGGTGCTTTGGGTCGAGATGGTTTTGGCGTTGGCCTGGTAGTTGCTCTGGGCCTTGATCAGGTCCACCAGCTCACTGGTCAGGTTTACGTTGGAGTCTTCCAGCGAGTTGGACTGGATGGCGCCCAGGCTGCCGACCTTCGGTGCGTCGTAGCCCGCCACGCCCGAGGCGTAGGTCTCTTTCCAGGCCGTGCCGCCCACTGGTTGCAGACCCTGCTCATTGGTAAAGCTGGCCAGGGAAATCTGGCCAATGGCACGGCTCTGGTTGTTGCTGAAGTTGGCGAACATCACACCCGAACCGTCGATGGTCAGGTTGTTGATCTGGCCGGTAGCGTAGCCGTCCTGGGTCGGCGGGTTGCGCGAGGTGTCGGTGTTGTACTGAGTGGTTTTGGCCATGTCGATGGCAATCCCGGTGTCCTTGGCTGCCGCGCCGTTGGACGCCCACTTGCCATTGACCATGGCGCCCGGCATCCAGGTGCTGACGGTCAGGGTGTTGCTGACGATATCGGGTTCGCCGGCCACCGGGTTGGGCGTCGTCACACTGGTCAGCCCGCCGGCTGAGTCGAATTGCATGATCGAAGCCACCGGCGCCTTCGCGCCGTCTCCGCTCACTGCGCTGCCATCGGGGTTGCGACCGTCAATCAGGGTGTAGGCCTTCCAGGTATTGGCACCGGTCTTGACCATGTACTGGTCCATCGGGTGTGGATTGCCCTGGGTATCGTAGACCGTAGTACTGAAGCTTTTCGTATAGGATTCGGCTTTGCTCGGGTCGAACGGGTTGGCGGTCTGATCAATCACCGCAGCGTTGGAATTGAGGTTGATCGTCGAGTCCACCGAGCCCGTCGCCTTGGGCGCCAGGTTGGAAGTATCGATGCGCAGGTCGGTCAATACGCCATTAACGATATTGCCATTGGCATCCACGCCATAGCCCTGCAAGCGCGCAGTGCCATCAGAGCTGGTGACAAAGCCGTCTTTGTCGGCCTTGAACGTACCGGCGCGGGTATAGCTCAGGGAGCCGTTGTCACTGAGCACGAAAAAGCCGCTGCCCTGGATGCCCATATCCAGCAGGTTGCCGGTGTTGTTAACCGCACCTTGACCAAAATTTTGCGAGACCGCTGCCAGGTTCACGCCACTGCCGATGGTCTTGCTGCCGGTACCCAGCTTGCTGGCCGAGTAGATATCGGCGAATTCCGCACGCGAGGCCTTGAAGCCGGTGGTCGCAGAGTTGGCGATGTTGTTGCCGGTCACGTCCAGCTGCTTGTTCGCCGCATAGAGGCCGCTAAGGCCGATATTGAATGACATGTTTCTCTCCTTGAGGCGTATGAGTCGGCTTACAAGCCAATGGTCTGGACTTTGGACATGCCAATGCTGCCCAGGCCTGCGAGGTTGAGCATGATTTCACCGCCGGTCTTGCTCAGGGTCACGCTGTTGACCGTGGCTGGCAGATAGGTGGTGAGCGCCGTGGTACCGGCGTCGGTTTTGCTGGATGCGGTGAAGGTGTAGGAGCCCTTTTCCAGCAGCACACCCTCGTCGTCCTTGCCATCCCAGGTGAACTCCGCGTTGCCGGCTTTCTGGGTGCCCATGTCGATGGTGCGAACCACCTCACCGTCGGCATTGGTGATGGTGATAACGGGTTTGGAGTCAGCATCCTTGACCACCACGGTGCCGTTGAAGGGCTTGTCGCTGGCCGGATCCACATAGGCTTCGCCGGTCTGCACGATCACCGAACGCCCCACCAGCGACGAGGCCTGCAACGCCTGCGAAGACTGGAAGTTGCCGGAGATCGAATTGACCGTATCGTTGAGCGTGGTGATGCCTTCCAGGCTGCTGAACTGCGCCAGTTGCGCAACGAACGCCGTGTTGTCCTGCGGGTCCAGCGGGTTCTGGTTTTTCAGCTGGGTGACCAGCAGTTGCAGGAACGCATCCTTGCCCAGCGCCGTGTTGCCGGATACCGCCTTGGAGGCCGCCGCCAGGCTGGTGTCAGTGGTATTGGCCTGGGCGGAGTTGGCGAGTACCTGGTTAAGGGTCAAGCCGCTGGTGGAATCGGTCACACTCATTTGCGTCGCCCCTTATCACTGACCGAGGGTCAGGACCTTCTGCATCATGGTTTTGGCGGTATTCATCAGCTCGGCGTTGGTCTGGAACGAACGACTGGCGGAAATCATGTCGGCCATTTCTTCAACCACATTGACGTTGGGGTAATACACATAGCCCTTGGCGTCGGCAGAAGGATGGTTGGGCTCGTAGCGGGCCTGCAACTCGCTCTGGTCTTCAACCACACCCAACACCTGCACGCCCTGGCCGGCGGCGTCCTGGTTCTGGAACAGCGAGTCGCCGCCGCTGCTGCCTTGCGCACCTTGAAACATAGTGGCAAACACCGGGTGGCGGGCGCGGTAGGTCTGGTCGATGCTCGACGACACCGTATCGGCGTTGGCGATGTTGCTGGCCACGGTGTTCAGGCGCGTGGTCTGGGCGCTCATGCCGCTACCGGCAATATTGAAGACACTGGATAGAGACATGGATCACTCCCCGCGCAGGGCCGACATCAGCCCTTTGAATTTGCTGTTGAGCAGGGTGAAGCTGGCCTGGAAGTTGACCGCATTCTCTGCATAGTTCGACTGCTCAAGCTGAGCGTCCACGGTGTTCTGATCGATCGACGGCTGCATCGGCGTGCGGTACAGCAGCGACTCGTCGCCGCTGCTCAGGCCCTGGGCTTCGATATGGCGGGTGTTGGTCTTGTTCAACGCAAACGTGCCGTTCTGGTTTTTGTCGTTCTGGGCGGCGAGCACAGAGGCGAAATCCAGATCCCGAGCCTTGTAGTTCGGGGTGTCGGCGTTGGCGATGTTGTTGGCCAGTACTTCAGCGCGCTGGGCACGAAAGCCCAGGGCCTGTTCATGGATACCAAGCGCTTTATCGAAGCTGATGCTCATCTCGAAAAACCTTTGTGGGCTGACCTGAGAATGTGGTTCAGGTTTTACATGACAGGGATAGAGCAAACCCCGTGCCAGTTTTTACAGCCCCGTAACACAAGGGTTTGCCGGGAGGCGGGAGATGGCAATGGCAAAAAAGCGGCAATGCTTGACCGCTGACTGCCGGTTTTCTGCCGCTTTGCTTTGGATTCGTCGTAGCAGCTGCCGAAGGAACCAGGCTGCGTTCGGCGACGAAGTCGTCGTAAAAACCCTGGTAGCCGGGTTTGACTGTTACACCGCAGCCCCTGATTTTGCGACTGCTTCGCAGCCGAACGCAGCCTCGTTCCTACGGCAGCTACAGGAACACTGCAACTGTGGGAGCGAGCCTGCTCGCGAAGGTCGTTCGCGAGCAGGCTCGCTCCCACAATAGGGCTTGACCGGCAACAGAGTATCTACGGGGTTTTCCCAGCCTATTTGGCCTGGTAAATGATCCCCGGGCTGCATTGCACCATCTGGTAATGGTCCGGCAACCCGTTGAGCGCTTCAGAAGCGCCCAGGAACAAATAACCGCCCGGCTTCAAAGTGCTGTGAATGCGCAGCAGGATGTCTTTTTTCACTTCGGCCGAGAAGTAGATCAGCACGTTGCGGCAAAACACGATGTCGAACTTGCCGAAGCTGGCGTAGCTGTCCAGCAGGTTGAACGGGCGAAACTCCACGCGGTTTTTGATCGGCGCCTTGATCACCCAACGCCCCGGTCCCTTGGGATCGAAATAACGTTGCAGGCGCTCCGGTGACAGGCCCCGGCCAATGGCCAGGTTGTCGTACTCGCCGGTGCGGCAGGTGTTGAGCATCTGCGCTGACAGATCGGTGGCAAAAATCTGCACGCCGGCTTTGAGCTGCCCAAGGTTGCTGCGCTCGAATTCGTCAATCGCCATCGACAGCGAGAACGGCTCCTGCCCCGAAGAGCAGGCCGCCGACCAGATACGCAGGCGCTGGCCGGGGCTGGCCTTGATTTGCTCCGGCAACACCTTGTTTTTCAGCACTTCAAAGGGATAGGTATCGCGAAACCACAGGGTTTCGTTGGTGGTCATGGCATCGACCACCTGCTCGCGCAACCCGCTGCGCGGCTGAGCCTGGATGCGTTGAATCAGCTCGCCCAACGACTTGATGCCCTGCTGCTCCATCAATTTGTTGAGGCGGCTGGAGACGAGGTACTGCTTGTTCTCACCCAGCAAAATGCCACAGGCTTTTTCCAGGAATACCCGGAACTGTTCAAAATCCAAATTAGCCGTCGACAAATGATCCTGCCTCTTAAATCGTTTTGACCGCCAAGGGCTGCGCCCCTAGCTGTGGTCTGCTGCTTTGATCCGGTCAACTACCCGGGTTGCCAGGTCATCAGGGCGGAACTTGGCCAAAAAGTCATCGGCACCGACTTTTTTGACCATCGCCTGATTGAATACCCCGGACAACGAAGTATGCAGAATGATGTGCAAGTTTTGCATCCGCGGGTCGTTGCGGATTTCAGCTGTCAGGGTGTAGCCGTCCATTTCCGGCATCTCGATATCCGAGATCATCATCAGAAACTCTTCAGACGGGTTCTTGCCCTCGTCCACCAGCTTGCGCAGGTAGTCGAGCGCCTGGCGCCCGTCGTTCAACGACACCACTTCAACACCCACCGATTGCAGGCAACGGGCAACCTGCTTGCGCGCCACCGACGAATCGTCAACGGTCAGCACCCGCAATGACAGCGCCTTGCTTTGGGTTTCAACATCCACCACGCCCTGGCTGATGGTTTCAGACGATGGCGAGACTTCTGCCAGCACCTTTTCCACGTCGATGATTTCGACCAGTTGCTCGTCCATACGGGTCACGGCCGTCAGGTAATGGTCGTGACCGGTGCCCTTGGGCGGCGGATGAATGTCTTCCCAGTTCATATTGACGATACGCTCCACTGAACGCACCAGAAAGCCCTGGGTCTTGGTGTTGTACTCGGTGATGATCACAAACGGGTTACTTTGATCCTTCAAGGCTCCCGCACCGGTGGCCATCGCCAGGTCGAGAATCGGTATGGTCGCGCCGCGAATGCTCGCCACACCGCATACCACGGGGTGGGACTTGGGGATCAGGGTCAGCTTGGGGCATTGCAGCACCTCGCGGACCTTGAACACATTGATCCCGTAAAGCTGTGGCCCATCCAGGCGAAACAGCAACAGCTCCAGGCGGTTTTGCCCCACCAGTTGAGTGCGCTGGTTAACCGCATCCATCACTCCGGCCATACTCAGCTCCTCTTAAAAACTTCAAGTTTCAACCCGCATATTCCGAAAACGGCACGGGGCTTGCTTTTTATCGGTCATGAACGCAAAAACGACAAAATCCTGCCACCGACCTTTCCTGCCGAGTCTGCGCCGCTGTGGTCTGAGCGCGCTGGCGGCGGGCACCTTGCTTGCACTCAGCACTTATAGCAGGGCTGACGCGTTTACATCGCCTGAACAGCTTATCGGCGTGACCCAGGGCTTTCTTGAATTCACGGTTGAAGACTACCTGGCCACCAGCCAGACCGAGGGTCGATATCAGATCCAGGTCAACAATCTTGACCCGCGCCTGCGCCTGGCCCAGTGCGACAAGGATTTGACAGCTTCCCTCGAAAGCCCGGCGCAACCCATGGGCCGGGTAATCGTGCGCGTACGCTGCGAAGGGCTGTCGCCGTGGACCATCTTTGTGCCGGCCCAGGTCAAACTGTTCCGCGACGTAGTCACCGTCAATCACCCGCTCAAGCGCGGCATGGTTATCGACTACCCCGACGTGACCCTGCGCGAGCGCGATGTCAGCCTGATCAGCCAGGGCTACCTGACCGCCACCGAGCTGGCCGTGGGGCAAAAATTGCTCAGGCCCATGGTCACCGACCAGGTGCTGACCCTCACCCACCTGGAGCAGGCCGCAGCCGTGCGCAAGGGCGATCATGTGGTGATCAGCGCGCGCAGCGGCACATTAAGTGTCAAGATGCCCGGCGAAGCCCTGTCAGACGGTGGCCTTAGCGAGCAAATACGGGTAAAAAACCTGAACTCCAAGCGTGTTATCCGCGCCAGGGTGACAGCACCCGGGCAAGTAGAAGTGGCATTATAGGAAAGTTGGCATCAGTCTCGCGACTTTCCTACACTGTCATTTGACGCAGATCAGTACAGCTCTGTGTGAAGCCATGATTAATCGAGCCTAAAGTTTTTCCGGGTATGGCCGAAAACATGGCAAGCGTCCAAATACCCCGAGGTTTAACGTTATGGTCATCGACTTCAGTCGTCTCAACAGCGCCCCGCCCCTGACCGGCAGTACACGCAGTAACGCCAGCCAGGAAACCGGCAGCGCCACGCAAGCGGCCCCGGCAATAAACCCTGAGCAAAACGGCGTCAGCGCCCCAAGCGGGGAATCTGTTCACCTCAGCCAAGAGGCTCAACAGTTGCAGAAGATCAGCGACTCGTTGCGTGACCAACCTGTAGTCGACAAAAATCGGGTGGCAGAGCTTAAACAAGCCATCGCGGACGGCAGCTACAAAGTCGACAGCGACCGGATCGCCAGCAAACTGCTTGACATGGAAGCCCAGCGCTAGGCCAACGGCCAGTGCCGCGCTTTTGGACGCTTAACTCCCAGAGCCCGCCATGCACGACGAAAATTTACTGCAACTGATCAACGATGACCTCGCTCCTGCCGAGCAATTGCTCGGCCTGTTACAGGACGAATCCATCGCCCTCAAAGGCCGCGACATGCAGGTGCTGGAAAACATTCTGGCGCGCAAACAGTCGCTGATCATTTTGCTTGAGCAACATGGCCGCAGACGCAGCGAAATTCTCGCCAGCCTTGGCCTGGCCACCAACCGCAGCGGCCTCGAAAGCCTGGCCAGCCATTCCAGCGTGGGAACACAACTGCTCGCCCAGAGCGATGCACTGAACCAGCTGCTAGCGAAATGCCAGGCCGCCAACCTGCTCAATGGTCAGTCGATCCAGACCCAGCAGGCGATCACCGCCAACCAGTTGCGCATCCTCCATGGCGGCGAAGCCCCGTCTCTGTATGACGCACGCGGCACCACCTCGATGCTCAACAAGCACCGCGCCTACAGCCAGGCTTGAGCCCGCGCAACCACCGCATGTAGCGAGACACACAACATGATGGCAGAATGCCCATCTTTTGCGTGTCGCTGTATTTTGTCTGGAGATTGATCAAACGTGTTCGACGCCCAAGATGCTCCGCAACCGCCAAAGGTGCTCACCACGCCGTTGGAAATTGCCTCCAACTTGCGGATGCTGCAAGAGAGCCATGACCCGCTGATCATTACTTTCCAGGACCGCACCCAGCGCTTCCAGAGCTATGTGGTGGATGTTAATCGCGAGAGCAACACCATGGCCCTGGACGAAATGATCCCCCGTGACGGTGAGCGTTTTCTTGAAGCAGGGGTGCCGTTCAAGGTTGAGGGCTTCCATGATGGCGTGCGTATCGCCTGGGAGTGCACCACGGCGCTGACCATTGATGACCGTCATGAGCACCGCTGTTATCGCGGCGCGATGCCCCACGAAGTGGTGTACCACCAGCGCCGCAATGCATTCCGTGCGGCCCTGCGGCTGGCCAATCTGGTCAATGTGCAAGTGGCGGGTGACAAGCTCAAGGCGCCGATCAAGGGCAAGTTGCTGGACGTTTCGGCAACCGGCTGCAAATTGCGTTTTGAGGGGGATATCAGCCAGGGCATGCAACTGGGCCAGGTGTATGAGCGCTTCAGCGCCGACCTGCCGTTTGGCCTGATGTCGACACAGGTGGAGTTGCGCTACCTGCATTTTGAAGAACGGCTGAATATCACCTTTGCCGGGATGCGCTTTCACAACATCAGCGGCGCAGTGCAGCGCCAGGTCGAGCGGTTTGTCTATCAACTGCAGCGCGAGGCGCGCCAGTTTGATAAAGACGATGATTATTGAAACAGTAGTCGCTGGCTTGCCTGCGATGCACAGGGCGCGGTCTGGCTGACAAACCGCGCTGTAGCCATCGCGAGCAAGCCCGCTCCCACAGGGGTATTGCCTATGTCTTGGACTCTGGTTCCGGTTCTGGCTCCTGCTCCTCCACCACCGGTTCCTGCACCATTTGCTCCTGGACCACCTGCTCATCCACCCGCGGATCAAGCGCAGCCACCAGCGGCGAGCTGGACATGCTGTCGGGCATGGCCACGTGATGCAGCGGCGCATCATCGACCTGGTGCAGGTTGGTCACCGCATTCGGGCGAATCCGCCATACCAGGATCAACCCTGCCACGCTGAAAAACCCATAGAGCATCTGGCTGCCAAACAGTTTCATCAGCACCCCCGCCACCAACGGCCCCACGCTTGCGCCCACGCCATAAGTCACCAGCAGCATGGCCGTCAGCGACACACGACGCTCCGGCTCGATATGGTCGTTGGCAAAGGCCACGGCCAGCGGATAGATGCAAAATTGCAGCAAAGCCGCCAGGCAACCGGCAATAAACAGTACCTGCATGGGCACCGCCGGCAAGATCGCCAATGGCAACGCAGCCACCGCCAGCAAGCCGGCGAAGATACGGATCAGCAACGGCCGGTCATAACGGTCGGACAACCAGCCCAACGGCCACTGCACCAGCAAGCCGGCAAAAATGCAGCTACCCATATACAAGCCAACCAGTTCGGTAGACAGCCCTTGCTGCGATGCGTAGAGCGGTGCCAGACCGTAAAACGAGCCCACCAGCAAACCCGCGCCCATCACCGCAATCAACGACTGCGGCACACGCTTGATAAAAAATTTCGGGTCCATCGGCGCCGGGTGCAAAGGCGCCGGGTGAATACGCCGGGTCATGGCTACAGGCACCAGGCACAAGGCAAAACACAAGGCCACCACCATCAACAACTCGAGACCGAGCTGCGGGTGAACCGCCAGGATCAATTGCCCAAGCACCAGGCCCAAATAGGAGGCGATCATGTAGAGGCTGAACACCACGCCGCGCTGCCTGGCCTCGGCCTGCTCGTTAAGCCAGCTTTCGATGACCATGTACTGGCACATCATGCCCAGACCGACAATCACCCGCAGCAACAGCCAGATCGGCAGCCAGTCCGTCAGCCCGTGGCACAGCACCGCCGCACCGACAATACCGGCGCACGTGGCGTAGGCACGAATATGCCCGACCCTGGCAATCAGCCGGTGGCCGATCTTGCCACCCAGCACCAGGCCAAAATAGTTGGCCGCCATCAGCGCGCCGATCCACAGGCCGTCGACATTGTCCGCTGCCAGGCGCAGCGCCAGATAAGTACTCAACAGGCCGGAACCGATCAACATCATCAGCGAGGCAAAATACAACGCTCTAAAGGACTTCCAGATCTGGTGCATTGGCTTTCCCTACGGCTCCTTGTGTCTGCCACCGGGAACAAGCCCGGCGCCACAGATTTAAACGGTCAAGCCTGAGCCGCAAGAACGCGACGTTCCCAGGGCGTGATTTCGTCATGGAAGCTGGTCAGTTCCAGCGTCTTGGACGCAACGTAACCTTCGATGAACTCAGTGCCGAACAGTTCAATCGCCATTTCACTACGGGCCAGGCGTGCCAGTGCCGCGTGCAAGGTGCAGGGCAATGTCAGCGCCTCGGGCACCTGGAACTCACCCTGGATCGCAGCACTCGGTTCAAGCCCACGCTCGATGCCATATAACCCTGCCGCGAGGCTGGCGGCAATTGCCAGGTACGGGTTGGCGTCCGCCCCCGGCAAACGGTTTTCAACCCGCCGCGCCGCAGGTGAGCTGGCTGGAATGCGTAAACCCGCACTCCGGTTGTCATGGGACCAGCACGCGTTGTTCGGCGACGCATAGGGGTGGAACAAGCGCTGATAGGAATTTACGTTCGGCGCAAACAACGCGGTAAAGTCCGCCATGCCCGCCTGCTGCCCGCCGATAAAATGGCGGAAAGTGGCTGTCGGCTGCCCCGCTTCGTCGCTGAACACGTTTCGCCCGCTGGCCGCCTCGACCACGCTCTGGTGAATATGCATCGAACTGCCGGCCGTGTGCGCCAGCGGCTTGGCCATGCACACCACGTTAAGGCCATGCTTGAGGGCAACTTCCTTGAGCAGGTGCTTGAACAGAAAAGTCTGGTCGGCCAACAGCATCGGATCACCGTGCAGCAGGTTGATCTCGAACTGGCTGACGCCCATCTCGTGCATAAAGGTGTCACGGGGCAAGCCCAGTGCCGCCATGCACAGGTACACCTCATTGAAAAAAGGCCGCAAGCCGTTGTTGGAGCTGATGCTGAACGCCGAAAATCCGTCTTCACGGCGCCCGTCCAGGCCCACGGGCGGGCGGAACGGCTGGGCCGGATCGGGGTTGTGCGCAAACACAAAGAACTCCAGCTCGGTCGCTACCACCGGCGCCAGCCCCCGCGCCGCGTAGCGGGCGATCACCGCCTTCAACTGGCCACGGGTCGACAGCCGCGAGCTTTCACCGCTGAGCTCATCGGCATCGCAAATGGCCAGGGCACGGGATGGCTGGCTCCAGGGCAGGCGATGAAGCTGGGTGAGGTCTGGCACCAAGGCAAGATCACCGTCCTCGCCACCATAAAAGCGCGACTCCGGGTAGCCACCCATGATGCATTGCAACAGCACGCCACGGGCCATCTGCAAGCGCCGCCCTTCTATAAACCCCGCAGCAGTCATCACCTTGCCACGGGGCACGCCATTGAGATCGGGGGTGACGCACTCAATCTCATCAATACCCGCCAATCGCTGTGCGAGCAAACCCTGGCCATCGCTATTCATGCCACTATCCTTGTTGTTAAGCAGGCCGCGCAGGGCAATGGCTACAAAATACGCACTGCCTGTTCGGAATTTCAAGCGAGCACCGCATAAATCTCGCGAAAACAGTGAACCTTCCTTCGGCAACTGCTACGGAGCTCGGCGTTTGTCTTATTTGCCGACTAGACTCTTCGCCCACTGTGTCAGGAAGACCCAAAGGAAGATCGATGAAGACGCTGCCCCCGCTTTATACCGGCCTGTTGCTGGCCAGCCTGCTCAGCCCCGCAGCCTTGGCCCAGATACCCAGCAGCGATGGCTATGTGCTGGATAAAGTCGTGCAGGTCAGCCGCCACGGAGTGCGCCCGCCTACCGAATCCAATGAAAAACTGCTGACCTCGGTCACCCAGCGCAAATGGCCAACCTGGCTGGTGCCCTTCGGTAACCTGACCGGCCACGGCTATACCGGCGCGGTGGAAATGGGCCGCTACCGTGGTGAAGTGCTGCGGGCCGCCGGGCTGATCCCCCGGGGCTGCCCGGATGCCAGCCAGTTGCTGGTACACGCCAGCCCCCTGCAACGCACCAAGGCCACGGCCCAGGCCTTGCTCGATGGCATGTTCCCCGGCTGCGGCCTGCAACCGGGCTATGTCCACGGCAAGCAGGATGCCCTGTTCCAGGCCAATGAAATGCCCTTTGCCGCGCTCGATCCGGCCAAGGCCAAAGCCGAAATCCTCAAGGCTCTGGGCGGCAGCGTCGAAGCCGCACAGGCACGCTACAAACCCTTTGAAGAAAAACTCAGGGAGGTCGTCTGCCTGCCTGCCACCGATTGCCCGTATGGCAAACAGGACTGGACACTGGAACAAAACGCCAAGGGCCGTTTCGCGATCAAGGGCCTGAGCGCAGGTGCCAATATGGGCGAAGTGTTCCGTCTGGAATATAGCCAGGGCCTGCCACTGGACAAGGTCGCCTTCGGCAACGGCCGCACCGCCGCCGAGGTATCCAGCCTGATGGTGCTGACCAAGGCCAAGTACGACTACCTCAACGACATCCCCTATATCGCCAGCCGCGGCGCTTCCGAGCTGATGAACCAGATTGCCCTGGAACTCAAGCAGGGCACCCCGCTGGAGCAGAAAGACGCGCCGGATAGCCCGCCCGATGTACCGCTGATGCTGCTGGTGGCTCACGACACCAATATTTCTTACCTGCGCACCATGCTCGGCTTCGGCTGGAAGCAGGGAGATTACATCGCCAACAACATCCCGCCCGTGGGTACGTTGCAGTTCGAACGTTACAAGGAAGTCAAAACCGGCGAGTACTTTTTGCGCATCGCCTTTGAGGCCCAGTCAATGGATCAGATTCGTAACCTGACCCAACTGTCCGACACGCAAAAACCCCTCAAAAGCGATTTCCAAAGCGCCGGGGACTGCCGCAAAACCAGCGCAGGCCTGCTCTGCCCGCTCAAGGATGCGATGGTCAAAGTCGAGCAGAACATCGACCCCACCGCGCTGACGCCCTACACCTTCAACTAGTGGTGGTTAAGGCAGGGCTTGCTTCACGTTGCTGCAACCAGCGCAGCAAGTCCTGCCCGCTCATGGGCCGCGCAAACCAGTAACCCTGCCCTTCAATACAGCCCATGGCCAGCAAACGCTGGGACTGTGCCTCGGTTTCAATCCCTTCAATAACCACCGACATACCCAAGGCTTTACCCAGGGCCAGGGTGCTGGCGATCACGGCGGCGCAACGCGGTTCATGCTCCAGGTTGCCCACAAATTCACCGTCCAGCTTGATTTCGTTGAATGGCAACTGGCACAGCCGCTGCAATGACGAAAAACCGGCACCAAAATCGTCAATTGATAACCGGCAGCCCATCATGCGCAGGCGCACCAGATTCTCCAGGCTGGCGACCGGAGCTTGCAGCAAACCGGTTTCAGTCAATTCGAAGGTCAACCTGGAGCCCGGCGTGACATGACGGGTCAGAACCCCCTTGAGGGTATAAGTCAGCTGACTGTTAGCCAGTTGCGACGCTTGCAGGTTGAACGCCATGTTCAAGGGATAACCCCGTGTCCGTGCTTGCTCTTGCAGGCTCAACGCCTGATCGAGTTGGGCAAACAGCAACTCGTCCATCAAGCCGCAGCGCTCCAGCACCGGGATAAATACCGCCGGCGGTAGCACGCCCTTATCGGGGTGCAGCCAACGGCAAAGCACTTCGACACCGGTCACATCGCCGGTTTGCAGATTGAACTTGGGTTGATACCAGGCCTGCAATTGCTGCAGGGCCAGAGCCTGACGTACTTCGTCCTCGCAAGCCAGTGACAGCGTGCTGCCCGGTACAGGTTCGAGCGTGCAGATAGTGCTTTGATACTTGAGTAACAGAGGTTGCAGCACAGCGGCATACAACGGTTTGCCGGCATCGCCAAGCAACTCGAGCCCCAACAGGGCAATGAGCTGATGCGCGGCACAACGCAAATCGGCCGACAGCGCACTGCTAACAATAATCGACCGGACTTGCCCCGTCCTGCCCACGCGACGCAAAAACGCCAGGCCGTCCATGCCATCCATCTGCAAATCGCACACGGCGATATCAACCGGCCCCACTTGCTGAAGAACCGTCAACGCCTGGCTGCCGTCACTGGCCTCAAACACGTCATGGCAACCCAGGGAGCGAAACATGCTTACCGCAACGGCACGCTGGAAACTGTCATCTTCCAGGATCAGGACACGCAGGGGATTTCCAGGCATTAAGATGAACCATCGAGAAACGGTGTAGGTTAATTATCTCGAATGCTGAAAGATTTTTACCTAGGAAAAGTCCCAATAAATGTAGGACTAATGCCAACCCTCCCGACTGGCGATTGAATGTCAGCGCGCGCTGCGACTGAATATACGGATCACTTCATCCAGGTGCTCGGCCATTGCCTGCCGTGCGGCGGGCGCATCGTGCTGCTCGAGCGCCAGCAGGATACGGCGGTGCTCATCTTCCGAGCGATGGGTCATATCCTGTGGGGTGTAGTGGTTTTGCAGGCGCTGGAACATGCTGCCGTAACGATGGCCCAATAGATGCTGGATCATCAGGGCATAGGCCGGGTTGTCCGAGGCCTGGGCAATGCGGATATGGAACAGACGATCGCCGGGGTGGGTGTGGGACCCTTCGCGGTTGTCCTGAACGTTGCGTTCAAAAGCTTCGCGGATGCCCGCCAACTCCTCGTCACTGGCATTGATCGCCGCCAGCGCCGCCGCTTCGGGCTCAATCAGGCGACGGGCCTGCAACAGCGCGAACGGTGGAATTTCGGCATTGAAGTCGATTTCAAGGTTCAGCTCGGGGTCCAGTTCTTTCCACTGGTTGCGCGTAGCCTGGGCCATAACCGGTTCATCTGACACCGCCTGCACCGGCGGCTCACAGACCAGTACCCCGTTACCGACGCGTACATCCACCAGCCCTATCACTTCAAGCGCAATCATCGCCTCACGTACCGAGGCACGACTTACACCCAGCAACTTGGCCAGTTCACGCTCGGCTGGCAAACGGCTGCCCGGCGGAAATTCACCGCTGTCGATCAAGGCGCGTAGCTGATCAGCGATTTGCCGATAAAGCCGTTGGTTATCAATAACTTGAAATGGCATCAGGAAATAAGCTCTGGTTTGGACAGCATTCGACAAGCACTTGGAGCTGAAAAAGACGCTTGTTGAAGCTTGAGGTGCATGCTACAAAAGGCCCAATGGCCTGACCATTGGATGGATATCGTAAAGCGATCATAGCAAACCTTATCCTTGTACTTGTGTCGTTTTGCCATTTGCTACGCCCCCAATGGCCTGACCATTGGGCCAACTATAAAAACAATGACATCGTAACGGAGCACCCATGGATCTTTCCGGCAAACGTGTGCTGATCACTGCCGCTGCGCAGGGGATTGGCCAGGCCACCGTCCAGGCATACCTCGCCGCCGGTGCCGAAGTCTTCGCCGCCGATATCAATGCCGGCGCCCTCGACGCCCTTGAGGGCGCGCACAAACATGTTCTGGACGTCACCGATGCTGCTGCCATCGAGCGCCTGGCCAAACAGCTGGGCCCACTGGATGTGCTGTTCAACTGCGCGGGCGTGGTGCACAGCGGCACTATCCTGGAATGCGAAGAGAAGGACTGGAACTTCGCCCTGGACCTCAACGTGACAGCCATGTACCGCATGATCCGCGCTTTTTTGCCGGGCATGCTGGGCAGCGGCGGCGGCTCGATCATCAACATGGCCTCGGTCGCCTCCAGCGTCAAAGGCGTGCCCAACCGTTTTGCCTACTGCGCCAGCAAAGGCGCGGTGATTGGCCTGACCCGTTCTGTAGCGGCTGACTTTGTGAGCCAGAACATCCGCTGCAACGCCATCTGCCCCGGCACCGTCGACTCCCCTTCCCTGCGCCAGCGTATTCGCGAACAGGCCGAGCGCGAAGGCCGCAGCGTGGACGAGGTGTATGCCGCCTTTGCCGCGCGCCAGCCCATGGGCCGCATTGGCACCGCCGAGGAAATCGCCCAGTTGGCGCTGTACCTGGGCTCAAGTGCCAGCGGCTTTACCACCGGCACGGCACAAATCATTGATGGCGGCTGGAGTAACTAGCCGCAAGCTTTTGACCTTGTGGGAGCGGGCTTGCTCGCGATTGGATCGCTGCGCTGTATCAGGCAAATCGCGCTGATGCCATCGCCAGCAAGCCCGCTCCCGCAACAAGCCTGCTCCCACTGGGCCCTGCCCCTCCCCCAAAAAGGATTGTTTATGAAACTGCTGCGTTACGGTGAAAAAGGCCAGGAGCGTCCCGCCCTGCTCGACAACGACGGCCAACTGCGCGATTTGTCGGCAGTGGTCGCGGATATCGCAGGCCAGACCCTGAGCCCCGAAAGCATTGCCCGCCTGCAAGATATCGACCCGTCCACCCTGCCACTGGTTGAGGGCTCCCCCCGTATCGGCGCCTGCGTCGGCCAGGTCGGAAAATTTATCTGCATCGGCCTGAACTACGCCGACCATGCTGCCGAAACCGGTGCCGCAATCCCCGCCGAACCGGTGGTGTTCAGCAAATGGACCAGCGCCATCGTCGGCCCCAACGACAACGTCGAAATCCCGCGCAATTCGCGCAAAACCGACTGGGAAGTCGAGCTGGGTGTGGTGATCGGTAAAGGCGGTCGCTATATCAGCGAAAACCAGGCCATGGAACACGTGGCCGGTTACTGCGTGATCAACGACATCTCCGAGCGCGAGTTCCAGCTGGAGCTGGGCGGTACCTGGGACAAAGGCAAAGGCTGCGACACTTTCGGCCCGCTGGGCCCGTGGCTGGTGACCCGCGACGAAATCGCCGATCCGCACCAGCTCGACCTGTGGCTGGAAGTGGATGGCCACCGCTACCAGAACGGCAACACCCGCACGATGATCTTCCAGATCCCGAAAATCATCAGCTACCTCAGCCAGTTCATGAGCCTGCAACCGGGGGATGTGATTTCCACCGGCACCCCGCCAGGCGTCGGCCTGGGTATCAAACCCGAGCCTGTCTACCTGCGTGCCGGCCAGACCATGCGCCTGGGCATCAGCGGGCTGGGCGAACAACAGCAACGCACCGTGAACGCCGACTGACAGGGAGCCATACCATGACCACAATTACTGCCGTACGGGTTGAAGACATCCGCTTCCCCACCTCGCAATCCCTCGACGGTTCTGACGCGATGAACCCGGACCCTGACTACTCGGCGGCCTATGTCATCCTCGAAACCGACACCCCCGGCCTTGAAGGCCATGGCCTGACCTTCACCATCGGCCGCGGCAACGAAATCTGCTGTGCCTCGATCAAGGCCCTGGCCAGCCTGCTGGTGGGTTTGAAGCTGGAGTGGATCGCCGAAGACATGGGCCGTTTCTGGCACCACGTGACCAGCGACAGCCAGTTGCGCTGGATCGGCCCGGACAAGGGCGCCATCCACCTGGCCACCGGTGCGGTGGTCAACGCCGCCTGGGACCTGTGGGCCAAGGCCGAAGGCAAGCCGGTGTGGCGTCTGGTGGCAGACATGAGCCCCGAAGAACTGGTGCGCTGTATCGACTTTCGTTATATCACCGACTGCATCACCCCGGCAGAAGCTCTGACCCTGCTGCGCGAGCGCGCCAATGGCAAGGCCGAGCGACTGGCCTTGCTCGAGGCTGAGGGCTACCCCTGCTACACCACCTCCGCCGGCTGGCTGGGCTATGCCGACGACAAGCTGCGCAGACTGTGTCAGGAAGCGGTGGATGCGGGCTTCTCTCACGTCAAATTGAAGGTCGGCCACGACCTGCAGGACGATATCCGCCGCGTGCGTATCGCCCGGGAAGTACTGGGCCCGGATCGCAAGCTGATGATCGATGCCAATCAGGTATGGGAAGTGGACGCGGCCATCGATTGGGTGCGCGAACTGTCATTCGCCAACCCGTGGTTTATCGAAGAGCCAACCAGCCCGGACGACGTCGAAGGTCATCGAAAAATCCGCCTGGGTGTCAGCCCGGTCAAGGTAGCGACCGGCGAAATGTGCCAGAACCGTATCGTGTTCAAGCAACTGATCATGCGTGAAGCCATTGACGTGGTGCAGATCGACGCCTGCCGCCTGGGCGGGGTCAATGAAGTGCTGGCCGTGATGCTGATGGCCGCCAAGTACAACCTGCCGGTATGTCCGCACGCAGGCGGCGTTGGTCTGTGCGAGTACGTGCAGCACCTGTCGATGATCGACTACCTGTGCATCGCCGGGACTCACGAAGGCCGGGTGGTGGAATTTGTCGACCATCTGCACGAGCACTTCGAAGACCCCTGCGTGATCCGCAACGCGGCCTATATGCCACCACAGGCTCCGGGCTTCTCGATCCAGATGAAGGCCGCCTCCCGCGAGCAGTACCGCTACCGGGGCTAAGCAAACGGACGGAGTACAACAATAATGTCGTCCCCACACTCACTACGACTGGATGCACACCAGCACTTCTGGCGCTATGACGCCGCGGCCTATCCGTGGATAGGTCGCGACATGAGCGGTTTGCGCCAGGACTTTACCCCCGATGATCTGCGGCCCTTGCTCGATGCTGGCGGATTCGACGGTTGCATCGCCGTGCAGGCCCGCGCCTGTGCCAGTGAAACCGATCAACTGTTGCAACTGGCGCAGCGCTACCCGTGGATTCGCGCCGTGGTGGGCTGGGTCGACCTGTGTGCCCGCGACCTTGAGCAATCGCTTGAACGCTGGGCGCAAGCGCCGGTTTTGCGTGGCTTTCGTCATCAGTTGCAGGACGAACCCTCGCTCGCCCAGTTTATCCAAAATCCGGGGTTCAGCCGTGGCTTGCATACCTTGCAACGCCAGGGACTGGTCTACGAAGTGCTGGTCAAGGCCCGGGATCTGCGCACGGTTACCGAACTGTGCCAGCAGCATGACCAGCACCATCTGGTACTCGACCACCTGGGCAAACCCGATATCCAGGCCGGGGACTTGAAAACCTGGGCCAGCCAACTGGCACCGTTGGCGGCCCTGCCCCACGTCAGCTGCAAGCTGTCAGGGCTGATCACCGAAGCCCATTGGCAGGACTGGTCCAGCGCACAACTGACGCCCTATTTGCACATGGCACTGGAACTGTTTGGCCCCGAGCGCCTGATGTTCGGTTCCGACTGGCCGGTGTGCCTGTTGGCCAGCGACTACGAGGCCACTCACACCCTGGTCGCCAGCGTGTCAGAGCACGCGGCCATCTGGGGTGGTACGGCGTGCCGCGTCTACAACATAGAGGGAGTGACGCAATGAATCTGCATCTGCAAGACAAGGTGTTTATCGTGACCGGCGGCGGCTCGGGGATCGGCGCAGCCATCACCCTGGGGCTGGCTGACGAAGGTGCGATCCCGGTGATTTTCGGCCACAGCCCGCTGTCCGATGAGCTGGCCCGGCAATTGGATCAGCGCGGGGCGCAGAGCCTGTTTGTGCAGGTCGAACTGCGCGACGAAGACGCCTGCCGCGCGGCAGTCGCCAGCGTGCTGCAACGCTTCGGGCGCATTGACGGGCTGGTCAATAACGCCGGGGTCAACGATGGCGTTGGCCTTGAAGCCGGGCGCTCGGCCTTTGTCGAGTCACTGGAAAAAAACCTCATCCATTATTATCTCATGACCCATCTGTGCGTCGATGCGCTCAAGGCCAGCCGCGGTGCCATCGTCAATATCAGCTCCAAGACGGCCCTCACCGGGCAAGGCGGGACCAGCGGCTACACCGCCGCCAAGGGCGCGCAACTGTCGTTGACCCGCGAATGGGCCACTTCATTGCTGGCTGACGGGATCCGGGTCAATGCGGTGATCCCGGCCGAAGTCATGACCCCCTTGTACGAGCGCTGGATCGACACCTTCGCCGACCCGCAAGCCAAGCTGGCGAGCATTGTTGAAAAAATCCCCCTGGGCCGGCGCATGACCACGGCCGCAGAAATCGCCGACAGCGTGCTGTTTTTGCTCTCCCCGCGCGCCTCCCACACCACCGGGCAATGGCTGGTGGTGGACGGTGGCTACACCCACCTGGACCGGGCGCTGACATGAACCGCCAATGCCTGGCGCTGGACCTTAAGGACGACCCGGCGCTGATTGCCGAGTATGAGCGCTTGCACCAGAACATCTGGCCGCAGATCAGCGCCCATTTGCGCGGGCATGGCGTGCTCGACATGCAGATATGGCGCCTGGGCACGCGGCTGTTCATGGTCATGGACACAGCCCCCGAGTTCAGTGCCGAAGCTTTTGCCCTGGCTGGCGCCAGCGACCCCAAGGTGCAGGAATGGGAAGCGCTGATGTGGCGTTTTCAGCAGCCTACACCCTGGACAAAGCCCGGTGAAAAATGGGCGCCAATGGCACAGATTTTCAGCCTGAAAGATTCTCCCTGACCCTGTGGGAGCGAGCCTGCTCGCGATGGCATCACCGCGGTGGTCAGGCAAACCGAGCCGCCTGCATCGCGAGCAGGCTCGCTCCCACAGGGTGTAGATCCACGCAAACCACAACGCCGAACTCACAACAATAAAAAGGAGATGCGTCATGTCACTCAAGCACCCGAACGTCGCAGCGCCGTCCTTTACCCGGGCGGTCACGTCCTATCGCCGGGCACTGATCCTGGTCACCTGCCTGTTCTTTCTCTGGGGCCTGTCCTATGGCTTGCTCGATGTGCTCAACAAGCACTTCCAGGAAACCCTGCACGTCAGCAAGGCGCAGTCGGGCCTGCTGCAAAGCGCCTACTTTGGCGCGTATTTTCTGATCGCCCTGCCCGCCGGTTTGCTGATGGACAGGTACGGCTACAAGGCCGGCATCCTGCTGGGCCTGTGCCTCTACGCCACCGGCGCCCTGCTGTTTATGCCCGCCGCTGCGGCGCAGAGTTTTCAGTTTTTCCTGTTCGCCCTGTTTGTGATTGCCTGCGGCCTGGGCTGCCTGGAAACCGCCGCCAACCCCTACGCCACGGTGCTGGGTGAACCCGCCGGAGCCGAGCGCCGCCTGAACCTGGCGCAGTCGTTCAACGGCCTGGGGCAGTTTTTCGGCCCCTTGATTGGCGGCGCACTGTTCTTCAGCGGTGCCAACAGCACCGACACCACACAATCGCTGCAAATGACCTATCTGGTGATTGCCGCACTGGTGTTGCTGGTGGCCATCCTTATCGCCCGCACTGCGCTGCCCGACCTGCGCGAGCAGGAAGTGCAAGTTGCGCAGCACGACCACAAAGGCCTGTGGCAACACCGCGAATTCGTCACGGGGGTTATCACCCAGTTCTTTTATGTGGGAGCACAAGTTGGCGTGGGGGCGTTTTTTATCAACTACGTCACCGAGCACTGGGCGCAGATGAGCAGCCAGCAAGCCGCGTATCTGCTTTCGGTGGCCATGCTCAGCTTTATGTTCGGACGCTTTTTCAGCACCTGGCTGATGGGCAGGGTCAATGCCCAGCGCCTGCTGCTGATCTATGCGCTGATCAACGTGGCGCTGTGTGCGGTGGTGGTGCTGGGGTTTGAAGGTGTATCGGTGGTCGCGCTGGTGGCGACGTTCTTCTTTATGTCGATCATGTTCCCCACCCTGTTTGCCATGGGCGTGAAAAACCTCGGCCCACATACCAAGCGCGGCAGCTCGTTCATGATCATGGCCATAGTTGGCGGCGCGCTGCTGCCCTATGTGATGGGTCTGGTGGCCGACCACTCCTCCACGGCCGTGGCCTATCTGTTGCCAATGGGCTGTTTTGTAATCGTCGCTGCCTATGCCCGTGCTGCCCTGAAAAAAATCTGATTGCTGTACTCCACAAAAACAATAACGGAGCACCCCATGACCAACCCCGCACTGCAACAGGCGCTGAGCAAGATCCGCTGGCGCATCCTGCCCTTTGTCGCCCTGATGTTCGCCATGGCGATCATCGATCGTTCCAATATCGGCTTTGCCAAACACGCCCTGCAGGCGGACACCGGCCTGAGCAACGCGGCATTTGCCCTGGGTGCGGGGATTTTCTTTATCGGCTATGCCGTGTTCGAAGTACCGAGCAACCTGATGCTGCACAAGATCGGCGCACGCATCTGGCTGAGCCGGATCATGGTGACCTGGGGCCTGGTCTCAGCGGCGATGATGTTTGCCCACGACGAAACCAGCTTCTATATCCTGCGGTTTCTGCTGGGCGTAGCCGAAGCCGGGCTGTCGCCGGGGGTGGTGTTGTACCTGACCTACTGGTTCCCGCAGAACCAGCGTGGCTCGGCCTATGGCATTTACTATTTCGGTGTACCGGTGTCGTTGATGGTGGGCGGCCCGGTATCGGGCTGGTTGCTGGAAAGCGCGCAGTTCGGCCTTACCGGCTGGCAATGGATGTTTGTCACCGAAGGCCTGGCGGCCTCGATCATCGGCGTATTCGCGTTCTTCTACCTGACCGACAAACCCCGGGATGCCAAGTGGCTGAACACCGAAGAAAAGGCCGCGATCGAACACGAGCTGGAAAAAGAGCAACTGCAAAAAGCCAACAAAGGCCCGTCGTCGTGGCGTGCAGCAATGTTCAACCCGGTGGTGCTGTACTTCACCCTGATCTACTTCACCATTCAGGTCAGCGTGTATGGCGTGCTGTTCTACCTGCCAACGCGGATCGCCGAGTTGCTGGGTACCGGCATTGGCCTTAAGGTCGGCGCCCTGACCTCCATTCCGTGGATTGCCACCGTATGCATGCTGTACCTGGTGACACGCCATGCTGACCGCAAGGGCCAACAAACCCGCTATGCCGCATTGATGCTGGCAATGGCCGCAGTGGGCATGATCGGCTCGACCTTGAGTGGCAACCTGGTGCTGGTGATTATGGCGTTCTGCGTGGCTGCCGCCGGTTTTATCACCGTGCAACCGTTGTTCTGGACACTGCCTACCCGCTTTCTGGGTGGTGCAGCGGCGGCCAGCGGGATTGCCGTGATCGGTGCCCTGGGCAACCTGGGCGGTTTTCTTGCACCCACGGTCAAAACCTGGGCCGAGGGCTACTTCAACAACCCGCACGCGGGCATGTACTTTCTGGCCGGCACGGCGCTGCTGGGCGCATTGATGCTGATTCGCTCAGCGAGGGCGAGCGGCAATCCGGGCAAACTCCCGGCCCCGGCAGCCACACCACACTGAGGGGCACTGCGGGTATTAACACGGGTCACATGTGAGCTACATTGGGTAACAAACAACAGCCCGTAAACTCACAAAGGGTGACCCGTGAATACCAATCAAAAACTGCGCACCTTCGACCTGATCCGTGAAGCGGTACTGCCCGAGTACCGCGACCGCGTAAACGAATACCTGAGCCTCTACGAAGAGACGCTGCACAGCGCAAACACTCCGACTGCCGACATCCAGGCCAGTGCCCAACAGCTGCGCGGCTACCTGCGCGGCCTCAACACCACCCGGGTGCTGGGCATGGCTGACTGGGAAGAACTGGACCGGCGCATTACCGAGTCGTGGTTGTAACGGTAAACACCTATCCCCCCTGTGGGATCAAACCCAGATTGCGTCCCACAAGGGGTAGTCCCCCACCCGCTGGACCAGCCCGGCGCGCAGCGGGTTGGCAATCACATAACGGGCCATCTGCTTGATATCTTCATCACGCCGCAAGGCATGGTCGTGGTAGCCCTGCTGCCAACGGCGGCCTGTTTGCCCAGTGGACTGGTTGATTGCGCGGGTGCTCAACGATTTTGTGCGACACATCAACTCATCCAGCGAGCCTTTATCAAGGCTGATCAGCCAATGAAAGTGATCCGGCATCACCACCCATGCCAGCGAAGTGGCCAGCCCCTGCTCTTGTGCCCGCTTGAACTGTTCGACCACCCGTCGGCCTACACGCCAGTTCAGGAAAATCGGTTGGCGTTCAAGCGTATTGGCGGTCAGAAGATAAATGCGATTTTGCTCGCTGTAACGACCACGGCGCAGGCGGTGGGAGGCAGAAAAAGAAGGCATGGCCTGACTCTATGAGTTGATGAATTTCAAAGGCTAGTCAGTAGCGGGCCAGCCACAACGGGCATCGTTTGACGGGATATGTCGTGGGACTTTTTTGTGATCACCGCAAACCTGTGAGAGCTGGATTGCCTGCGATGCACACAACGCGGTCTGGCTGGCGCACCCCGGGGATGCCATCGCGAGCAAGCCCGCTCCCACAGAGGTACGCGGTTGACCCCGGATTTTGTGAGCACCGCAAAACCTGTGGGAGCTGGATTGCCTGCGATGCACACAACGCGGTCTGGCTGGAGCACTCCGGGGATGCCATCGCGAGCAAGCCCGCTCCCACAGAGGTACGCGGCTGACCCCGGATCTTGTGAGCACCGCAAAACCTGTGGAAGCTGGCTTGCCTGCGATGCACACAACGCGGTCTGGCTGGCGCACCCCGGGGATGCCATCGCGAGCAAGCCCGCTCCCACAGAG
>NZ_WIWH01000046.1:0-39243 GCF_009600035.1 Pseudomonas sp. FSL R10-2964
AAGCCTTTTTGGTTACTTTTTCGGCGTCTGGAAAAAGTGACTCGCTGTAAGAGCGAAACCAATATCCCAGTTAGACACGAATGCCGGATATGTACTCAACACACCAGTCAAACAAGATCAAACAGCCGTAAACCCTGAGAACCTGGTGTAACTGACACAACCCATTGCCTGATTTTGCGACGACTTCGCCCCTCGTCAGCGGCTACGGACATCCCTTCCGGTAACAACCCGCCGCAAATACCTGCAACTGCGGATAAAACGCCCGAAAATCCTCGCTCAGAGGTTCATACAACGCCTTCAAGTCCTGCATCGCCCCGGCCAGTTCCTCGGGGCGCGACAAGCGCCGGGCTATACCATTGAACACCTGCTCCAGCACGGCAAAATCCCGATACGAACCCAACCAGTCATGGGCCGCCATGTGCGGCGCAATCGTGGCAAGCCGCCGTGGCAGCTGTTGTTCGGCCACCAGCACCCGGTAAAAATCCGAGGTAAAACGCTCCAGCGGCCCTTCAGCATACTGCCCCCAGTCCCGCGCCAGGCAATGGTCAAAAAACACGTCCAGCACAATGCCCGCATACCGCCGGCGAGTATGGGCAAATCGCGACAACGACTGATCAACCAGGGGGTGGTTGTCAGTAAAGACATCAATGCTGCGGTGCAGCGCTATACCGTGTTCAATGTCCGCGCTGTATTGGCCATGCAGCCGCCCTTTGACAAAATCGCCATAAAGACTGCCCAGCATTTCTTCCGGGCGCTGACCGCCAAGGTGCAGATGTGCGAGATAATTCATGGGCGCAGTTTAGCACTGCCACACCAATATCGTTATAACCCGATATATCGATTTGAGCTGATCTAAGATCGAAATCATATTTGTATATCGCGATATAACGATTTAAAGTTCGCCTCATCGCGATATAACGTTGTACCCAATGAGCACTGCAACCATGACGATCGACCTCGACGAAATAATAAAAGCCCTGGCACACCCAGTACGCCGAGAAATTCTCAACGCTCTGAAAAACCCTGATGCCTCGTTCCCTGACCAGGTTCACTCCACCGAACATGGTGTGTGTGCCGGGCAGTTTGATCAGCTCTGCGGCCTGTCGCAGTCCACGGTTTCTGCCCATCTCGCAACGCTGCAGCGAGCGGGCCTGATTACCAGCCAAAAACACGGTCAGTGGCACTTTTTCAAACGTAATGAGGAAACCATCAAGGTCTTCCTCGAAAAAATCAGCCAAGAGCTTTAAAAGGACTTCCATGCCCCTCTCGCTACTCATTCTGGCGCTCAGCGCTTTCGCCATCGGGACCACCGAGTTTGTGATCATGGGCTTGCTGCCTGATGTCGCAACCGACCTTGGTGTATCCATTCCCGGTGCCGGCTGGCTGGTAACCGGCTACGCGCTGGGTGTGGCCATCGGTGCGCCGTTTATGGCGCTGGCCACGGCCAGGTTGCCGCGCAAGGCCGCCCTGGTAGCGTTGATGGTGATATTCATCATCGGCAACCTGCTCTGTGCCCTGGCCAGTGATTACAACGTGCTGATGTTTGCCCGTGTTGTCACTGCCCTGTGCCACGGCGCGTTCTTCGGTATTGGTTCGGTCGTGGCCGCAGGCCTGGTACCTGCCAACAAGCGCGCGTCTGCCGTGGCCCTGATGTTTACCGGCCTGACCCTGGCCAACGTGCTCGGCGTTCCCCTGGGCACTGCTCTGGGCCAGGCAGCAGGATGGCGCTCGACGTTTTTTGCCGTCACCGTGATCGGTGTCGTGGCATTGATCGGCCTGATCCGCTTTCTGCCAGCCAAGCGTGACGAGGAAAAACTCGACATGCGTGCCGAACTGGCCGCGCTCAAAGGCGCAGGCATCTGGCTGTCGCTGAGCATGACTGCGCTGTTTTCCGCGTCGATGTTCACCCTGTTCACTTATGTCGCGCCCCTGCTCGGTGATGTCACCGGCGTTTCGCCAAGCGGCGTGACCTGGACTCTGCTGCTGATCGGCCTTGGCCTGACGGTGGGCAATATCATCGGTGGCAAGCTGGCGGACAAACGCCTGGCCGCAACGCTGATCGGTGTGTTTATCGCGATGACGGTGATGTCCACCGTACTGACCTGGACCAGCGTCGCGGTGATCCCGACTGAAATCACCCTGTTTTTGTGGGCTGCGGCTTCATTCGCTGCCGTACCGGCGCTGCAAATCAATGTCGTGACCTTCGGCAAGGCTGCCCCGAACCTGGTTTCAACCCTGAATATCGGCGCATTCAACGTCGGCAATGCACTCGGCGCCTGGGTTGGCGGCAGTGTCATCGCCCACGGCTTCGGCCTCACCAGCGTTCCACTGGCCGCTGCCGCACTGGCAATACTGGCACTGCTGGTGACGCTGATCACTTTCCGCCAGGGCGGCAATTCCGAACTGGCTACTGCTACTAACTGATCCTTGAGAGGGCTGCATAAATGACGACGATTTTCGATCCGATCAAGTTGGGCGACCTCGAACTGCCCAACCGCATCATCATGGCTCCGCTGACCCGCTGCCGCGCCAGCGAAGGTCGGGTACCTAATGCCCTGATGGCTGAATACTACGTTCAACGCGCCTCTGCCGGCCTGATCCTGAGCGAGGCCACATCGGTCACGCCTATGGGCGTCGGCTACCCTGACACTCCGGGCATCTGGGCCGACGACCAGGTACGCGGCTGGACCAACATCACCCGGGCCGTACACGCCGCCGGTGGCCGGATTGCGCTGCAGTTGTGGCATGTAGGCCGCATCTCGCATCCGATGTACCTGAACGGTGAAACGCCGGTTGCACCCAGCGCCATTGCGGCCAAGGGCCATGTTAGCCTGGTGCGCCCGAAGGTTGATTTCCCGACGCCTCGCGCGCTGGAAACTGCCGAGATCGCCGATATTGTCGAGGCCTACCGCACAGGCGCAGAAAACGCCAAGGCTGCCGGTTTTGATGGCGTCGAGATCCATGGTGCAAATGGCTACCTGCTCGACCAGTTCCTGCAAAGCAGCACCAACAAACGTACCGACCAGTACGGCGGCAGCATAGAGAACCGTGCGCGCCTGTTGCTGGAAGTTACCGACGCCGCCATTGAAGTCTGGGGTGCCGGCCGGGTTGGCGTGCATTTGTCGCCACGGGCCGACCTGCACGACATGGGCGATGAAAACCTGGCCGAAACCTTTGGTTATGTCGCCCGCGAACTGGGCAAGCGCGGTATTGCCTACATCTGTGCGCGCGAGCATGAAGCTGCCGACAGCCTGGGCCCGCAACTCAAGCAAGCCTTCGGTGGCCCGTACATCGTCAATGAGAGCTTCACCAAAGACAGTGCCAATGCCTGGCTGGCAGCAGGCAAGGCCGATGCCGTCGCATTCGGCGTGCCGTTTATCGCCAACCCTGATCTGCCCGCACGCTTGAAGGCCGATGCGCCGCTGAATGAGGCGCACCCGGAAACCTTCTACGTCAATGGCGCAGTGGGCTATATCGACTATCCAGTACTCTAAGTACTGAGCCTGGCACGGCCAGGTGACTGCACCACGCAAAACGCCCGAGACCAATGGCCTTGGGCGTTTTGCTATAACCGTTTAAACATCACCGCCCGGACCTTTTTTGCGGGCAAAAAAAAGGGGCGGTTTGACCCGCCCACATTTTTTCCCTAGTCCCTTTTGTTCCTTCTCATCATCCTGATGAATCGCTTCCCGCGATGTCCGTCTGCGTTCTTCCTTGAGCGCCGTATCGATCCGTCGATACAGTTCAAATACTAGAGTTTTATAGGATTGCTGCAAGCGCGGATGTTATGAGTATTTATTACACAAACTGCCCAACTAAAAATATAAATACGTTATATTTCAATGACTTATGAGTTAAGCACTGTTACACAAAGGCGTTTGCCCTTTATTGCCAAGCCCTTGGCTTACGTAAAAAGTAAGTAAAGGCTTACAGCAAGCCACAGGCAATAACCTATCTCGTCCGTGACATTCCATTTCAAAGCCGATTAAATAAACAATTAGTTCAAGTTTGTATAACAACAAGGTCCATATTGTTGTCAAATTCGCACTACCGGGCATCACTCAAAACAAACACCCACAAAAAACCCCGATTAGTTCGGGGTTTTTTGTCAGTCGTTCGCGGATTACTGGAACAGCGACTCGCTCGACAGGCCGTTGCGTTCAAGAATTTCTCGCAAGCGCTTGAGCCCTTCAACCTGGATCTGGCGCACACGCTCACGGGTCAGGCCAATTTCCAGCCCTACATCCTCAAGAGTGCTGCTCTCATGGCCACGCAGCCCGAAACGGCGAATCACCACTTCACGCTGCTTGTCTGTGAGCTCGGACAACCACTGATCGATACTTTGCGACAAGTCATCGTCCTGAAGCAGCTCACAAGGGTCTGTGGGCCTGTCATCCGTCAGGGTATCAAGCAGGGTTTTGTCAGAGTCCGGCCCCAAAGACACGTCTACCGAAGACACGCGTTCATTAAGCCCAAGCATGCGCTTGACCTCGGCGACCGGTTTTTCGAGCAGATTGGCGATTTCTTCAGGAGAGGGTTCGTGATCGAGCTTTTGCGTGAGTTCGCGCGCGGCTCGCAGGTAGACGTTCAGCTCTTTTACAACGTGGATCGGCAAACGGATGGTGCGGGTCTGGTTCATGATCGCCCGTTCAATCGTTTGGCGGATCCACCAGGTGGCGTAGGTCGAGAAGCGAAACCCTCGTTCGGGATCGAATTTCTCGACAGCCCGGATCAGGCCCAGGTTGCCTTCTTCGATCAGGTCAAGCAATGACAAACCACGGTTGACGTAACGTCGGGCAATTTTCACCACCAGCCGCAGGTTGCTTTCTATCATTCGCTTGCGCCCGGCCGGGTCGCCGCTTTGCGACAAACGCGCAAAATGGACTTCTTCTGCCGGAGAGAGTAACGGGGAAAAGCCGATTTCATTGAGGTACAACTGGGTCGCATCAAGGGCCCGCGTGTAGTCAATGTACTTGTGCTGTTTTGTAGCAGCTGCTTTTTTGGACTTGGTTCTAGCTGTAGGGGGCGAATCGTCTTCTTCTGACATCAAGTCGCTATCGATGCTGGAGTCCATAAGGAGCACCTCATCGTCGATGTCAAACCCCGGCGCTTCTTTGTTGAGAGCCATTGCAATAGTCCTTTGTTGAGTTCGACCTCAAGCTCAAGCCTCGCCTTAATCCCTGGCAACGCTGGAGCCTGTTCCTTATCCACATCAGGAACAGGCTGGTAACCGATCAACGGCGAGGAAGGAATTGCAATGGATCTACAGGTTTACCTTGGCGGCGAATCTCAAAGTGAAGTTTCACCCGGTCTGTACCAGTTGACCCCATTTCGGCAATTGTCTGTCCGACCTTGACCTGCTGCCCCTCCCGAACCAAAAGCCTGCGGTTGTGACCGTAGGCACTGACGTAGGTATCACTGTGTTTGATGATGATCAGTTCGCCGTAGCCCCTCAATCCACTGCCAGCGTATACAACCGAACCATCAGACGCAGCTAAAACAGGCTGTCCCAAATCGCCGGCGATATCAATACCTTTATTCAAACTACCGTTTGAAGAGAATTTTCCGATCAAAATGCCATTTGAGGGCCATCCCCACCCCTTGGGAGCAGGGCCTGCCGGCATCGGGGCAACCGCTGCGGGGGCACTTGCAGCCGTGGCGGAACGCTTGATAACCGTGGTTTTGCTGCCCGAAGAGGATGACACAACGGTGGTGGTCGAGCCGCCTGCAGGCTGGGTGCCTGAGCGCCCGTCAAAGCGGATGACCTGGCCCGGGACGATGGTGAACGGGGCGGCAATATTGTTGCGTGCAGCCAAGGCCTTCCAGTCCCACCCATAACGAAAGGCAATCGAGAACAAAGTGTCGCCGCGACGCACCGCGTATTGCCCGGTGGTCACGGCCGGGCGCTGGGCCACGCCGTTACGGTCAACGACATTCACGCCATTTTTGGGGGTGCTGGAGCACGCTGCCAACAAAGCCAGTGTGGTACTCAGAAATAGACCGACCACCAGTCTCTGAAAGCTTTTGCTGCTCTTACGCTGCGCAATGACTGTGAGACTCACCCGCCGCTCCCTTTGAAGATGGCTAAATAGTAAAACGCCAGTACTGGCCATGGTTTGCAGCAAGTATAACTGGCTATAGGGCTTTTACAGACTGTAAAGCCGATTGATAAACACAGCGTATAAAACATACACACATACCGGGCAGAGCCCGGGTGATGGGCTTTATGACCCGTACCCTGCCCCAAAATTCACCCGATACGTACAAAGACTCAGGCCAGCGGCCCGTTGAGCAGCGGCACAAAGCGTACATTACCGATCACCCGCCGGGCGAAACCGTGCTCTTCGCGCACGATCAACATCAACTGCTGCATCTCGCCGGCCCCCACCGGGATCACCAGGCGCCCGCCAGGGGCCAGTTGGTCGAGCAGTGCCTGCGGCACATCAGTGGCTACAGCGGTGACGATAATGCCGTTGTAAGGCGCCAGCGCAGGCCAGCCCTCCCACCCATCGCCCCAGCGGAACACCACATTGCGCAGGTTGAGCTCAAGCAATCGCTCCTTGGCCCGGTCCTGCAGCACCTTGATGCGCTCGACCGAAAAAATCCGCTCGACCAGCTGCGACAGCACGGCGGTCTGGTACCCCGAACCGGTGCCGATCTCCATGACCTTGTCCAGCGGCCCGTCCTCAAGCAACAGCTCGCTCATGCGCGCCACCATGTAAGGCTGGGAGATGGTCTGGTTATTGCCGATCGGCAGCGCCGTATCTTCGTACGCCCTGTGCGCCAGGGCTTCATCCACAAACAGATGACGTGGCGTGCGGCGAATGACCTCGAGCACGTTCTGGTTAACGATGCCCTCTTCACGCAGGCGCTGAATCAGCCGCTCACGGGTGCGCTCAGAGGTCATGCCAATGCCGCGGTGCATCATGCCATCCTGCTCGCGCGCCATCAGCCCATGCCCTCCAGCCAGTCATTGAGGCTGTTGAAACCATCACCAAAGGTGCGATCCAGTTGCAGCGGCGTGATCGATACATAACCCTGCATCACGGCATGGAAGTCCGTGCCCGGGCCACCGTCTTCGACATCGCCTGCCGCAGCAATCCAGTAACCTGCCTTGCCGCGCGGATCAACCACCCGTACCGGTGCAGCAGCACGGGCACGATGGCCGAGACGGGTGAGTTGAATGCCACGAATCTTCGCCAACGGCAGGTTGGGAATGTTCACATTGAGGACCGTACGCGGCGGCAAGTTCAGCGATGCGTGGGCTTCAAGCAGCTTGCGGGCAAAAAACGCCGCCGTCGGCAGGTTGTCCACCTGGCGGGAGACCAACGAAAAGGCAAAAGAAGGACGATCCAGGAAGCGGCCCTCGAGTGCCGCCGCCACAGTGCCCGAGTACAACACGTCATCACCCAGGTTGGCACCCAGGTTGATGCCCGACACCACCATGTCCGGCTGCTGCTCGAGCAAGCCGTGAATAGCCAGGTGCACGCAATCGGTAGGTGTACCGTTGATGCTGATAAAGCCATTGGCCAGGGTATGAGGATGCAGGGGACGGTCCAGCGTCAGCGAACTGCTGGCACCACTTTTGTCCTGCTCGGGGGCAACTACCACGCACTCGGCGTAGTCGGCCAGCGCACCATAAAGCGCGGCCAGGCCCGGAGCTGTTACCCCGTCATCGTTTGAAATCAGAATACGCATAAGGTGTCCGCTTGATCCAACGTCACCAGATCAACAAGCTCGCGCACCAGAACAGTGGCGAAGCATCCTGGCGGCAGAACAAATTCCAGTTGCAGAATGTCAGGCTGAGGATAATGCCACGTCAACCGGCCAATGGGCAGTCGCAGGATACGTCGCTCATGGCTCATGCCGGCGCGTACCAGCCAGTCACGCAAGTCGGCTTCACGCTCTGCAATTGACTGCTCCAGCGCGTGGGTGGCGCCAGTGGTCGGTGATTCGCCCTCGCCCCACTGCGGGCCGGTGGGGTGCAGATCGAGAATGGCCAGGCGCGGGTCGCTGCATTCAGCCTCGCCCGCCGGGAAAAAGCTGCGGCTGTCGGTAAAAGCCAGTAAATCGCCAACCTGCGCCCGTTGCCAGCTGCCATCAGCCACCCGTGCGGCCAGCACCTGATTGAACAGATAGCTGCGCGCGGTGGACAGCAGCCGCGAACGAACGTTGCGCTGCTCAGGCAAGGCCTTGCGCGCCGCATAATCACGGGCTTCGCCCAGATTGCCGCCCTGCCAGCCAAAGCGCTGGCTACCGAAATAGTTCGGTACACCCTGCTTGGCGATCAGTTGCAGGCGTTGCTCCAGCGCGTCCTTGTCGGCGTTCAGTTGCGTCAGGCGCAAGGTGAAACCATTGGCCGCATGGGCTCCACGCTGCAATTTGCGCTTGTGTCGCGAGGTCTTGAGAATCTTCAGCGTGTCGTTTTCGGCGCCCGACAGATCAGGGTCTGCCTTGCCCGGCAGTTGCACGCTGAACCACTGGCGGGTCAATGCCTGGCGGTCCTTGAGGCCTGCATAGCTGACGGTGCGCAGCGGCACGCCTGCCGCCTTGGCAAGGCGCCGGGCCGCCTCCTCGGTATTCAGGCCGCGCTTCTCGACCCACAACCACAGGTGCTCACCATCTCCGGACAGCGGTATATCAAGCACTTCGTCGACTTGAAAATCTTCAGCCGTGGCCTTGAGCACAGCCGTGCCCAATGCCTCGCCATAAGCGAGCGGGCCCAGCAGATCGAACTCGTTCATGAGCGAACCAACAAGGCAATGGAATGCACTGCGATGCCTTCTTCACGCCCAACGAAGCCGAGCTTCTCGGTGGTCGTGGCCTTTACGTTTACCTTGTCCAAATCAACCTCTAGATCCGCGGCAATCAGCGCACGCATCGTTTCAATATGCGGCGCCATTTTTGGTGCCTGGGCAATGATGGTGTTGTCGACATTGCCGACTTTCCAGCCCTTGGCATGGATCAGACCGACGACATGACGCAACAGAACGCGACTGTCAGCGCCCTTGAAGGTCGGATCGGTGTCCGGGAAATGCTTGCCGATATCGCCAAGCGCTGCAGCGCCCAGCAAGGCGTCGCTCAGGGCGTGCAACAGCACATCGCCATCAGAGTGGGCCAACAGCCCGAATTTATGGGAGATCCGCACGCCGCCCAACGTAATGAAATCGCCTTCAGCGAAACAGTGCACATCATAGCCGTGGCCAATACGCATAAAAAAACGCCCCGATTAAGTCAGGGCGTGATTCTACCTACTATTAAGCACTTAGTGCGCTTGCGTGGTGACGCAAGTGGTCGTCAATAAAGCTGGCGATGAAGAAATAGCTATGGTCGTAGCCCGGTTGCAAACGCAAGGTCAGCGGGTAATCGGCTAGCCTGGCGGCCTGTTGCAGCACTTCAGGCTTGAGCTGAACAGCCAGGAAGTCATCGCGATCTCCCTGATCGACCAGCAACGGCAGCCTTTCACTGGCCTCGCCAATCAGCACACTGGCATCCCACTCACGCCAGCGCGCCCGCTCTTCTCCCAGGTAATGGGAGAATGCCTTTTGCCCCCACGGGCAATCCGTCGGATTGCTGATGGGCGCAAACGCCGACACCGACAGGTAACGCCCCGGATTACGCAACGCGCAAACCAATGCCCCGTGCCCACCCATCGAGTGTCCGCTGATGCCACGCTTTTGCGAAGCCGGGAAATGCGCTTCGACCAGAGCCGGCAATTCCTGCACCACATAATCGTGCATCTGATAGTGCTGGGCCCACGGCTGCTGAGTGGCATTCAGATAGAACCCTGCACCCAGGCCGAAATCCCACGCCCCCTGCGGGTCATCGGGCACGCCTTCGCCACGGGGGCTGGTGTCCGGTGCGACGATGATAAGGCCCAATTCGGCAGCCATCTTCATAGCCCCGGCCTTGTGCATGAAGTTTTCGTCGGTACAGGTCAAACCCGACAACCAATACACTACAGGCAGCTTTGCGCCCTGCTCCGCCTGCGGCGGCAAGTACACGGCAAACACCATGTCGCAGCCCAGCACTTCGGACCGGTGCTTGTAACGCTTGTGCCAACCGCCAAAGCTCTTCTGGCAGGAAATGTTCTCAAGAGACATGGGCAACTCCAGACCACAAGACAAACACCCCCCTGTGGGAGCAAGCCCGCTCCCACAGGTATTTTATGGCATTCGACTTGCCGCAGTTATTTAGAAATGGATGACAGTGCGGATGCTTTTGCCTTCATGCATCAGGTCAAAAGCCTTATTGATATCTTCCAGGCCCATGGTGTGGGTGATGAAAGTATCCAGCGGGATCTCGCCGCTTTGTGCCATATCTACATAGCTTGGCAATTCGCTGCGGCCGCGCACGCCACCAAATGCCGAACCGCGCCAGACGCGACCGGTCACCAGCTGGAACGGACGGGTGGAAATTTCCTGCCCCGCACCTGCCACGCCAATAATCACCGACTCGCCCCATCCCTTGTGGCAGCACTCCAGTGCCGCACGCATCAACTGCACATTGCCGATGCACTCAAAGGAAAAATCGACACCGCCATCGGTCATGTCGACTATCACTTCCTGAATCGGGCGATCGAAGTCTTTCGGGTTCACGCAATCAGTAGCACCCAGCTGTCGGGCGATTTCAAACTTGGCCGGGTTGATATCAATGGCAATGATCCGCGCCGCCTTCGCTTTCACCGCACCGATTACCGCAGACAGGCCAATACCGCCCAGACCGAAAATGGCCACGGTGTCGCCCGGCTTGACCTTGGCCGTGTTCAGCACCGCGCCGATCCCGGTCGTCACGCCGCAACCCAGTAGACACACTTTCTCCAGAGGAGCGTCCTTCTGAATTTTTGCGACCGAAATCTCAGGGAGCACGGTGTATTCGGAAAAGGTCGAAGTGCCCATGTAGTGGAAAATCGGCTGACCTTTGTAGGAGAAGCGCGTAGTGCCATCAGGCATCAAGCCCTTGCCCTGGGTGGCACGAATGGCCTGACACAGGTTGGTCTTGCCCGACAGGCAGAATTTGCACTTGCCACATTCAGGGGTGTACAGCGGGATGACATGATCGCCGACCGCAACCGAGGTCACGCCTTCGCCGATGGCTTCAACGATGGCACCGCCTTCATGGCCCAGGATCGACGGGAAGATGCCTTCCGGGTCTGCGCCCGACAAGGTGTAGGCATCGGTATGGCAAACACCCGAGGCCACAACCCGCAGCAGCACTTCGCCAGCCTTGGGCATGGCAACGTCTACTTCCACGATTTCCAGCGGCTTTTTGGCTTCGAACGCAACGGCGGCACGTGACTTGATCATCGATCGTCTCCAGCAAAGTAAAAACAAGACGCAGAGTGTAAATCAGCGCCAGGTGATTAATAATCCAGGCAAAAGCAAAACATTATTGCTATGCAGGGATAATCAACCATGAATGAGAACCGCTGGGAAGGTATAGACGAATTTGTCGCTGTGGCCGAATGCGGCCAATTCACGGCGGCGGCCGAACGTCTTGGCGTCTCTTCATCCCATATCAGCCGCCAGGTAGCGCGACTTGAAGAGCGATTGCAGACCCGCCTGTTTTATCGCAGTACCCGCAAGGTGACGCTGACCGAAGCCGGGCAGACTTTTTTGCAGCATTGCCAGCGCCTGCAAGACGGACGTGAAGAAGCACTGCGTGCCATCGGTGATCTGGCCAGCGAGCCCAAGGGCATGTTGCGCATGACCTGTGCCGTGGCCTATGGCGAACGCTTTATCGTGCCGCTGGTTACGCGCTTTATGGGGCTGTACCCGCAATTGCGGGTGGACATCGAACTGAGCAACCGGCCATTGGACCTGGTGCATGAAAGCCTGGATCTGGCGATCCGCCTGGGGCGCTTGCAGGACTCAAGACTGGTAGCCACGCGCCTGGCTCCCAGGCGCATGTATATGTGCGCCTCGCCCTCCTACCTGGAACGTTACGGGCGCCCCCATAGCCTGTCGGAATTGAGCCGGCACAATTGTCTGATTGGCAGTTCAGATCTATGGCAATTGCAGCAGGACGGCCGCGAATTTTCGCAACGGGTGCAAGGGAACTGGCGATGCAACAGTGGGCAGGCTGTACTGGATGCTGCGTTACAGGGTGTAGGGATTTGTCAGTTGCCGGACTATTACGTGCTGGAGCACTTGAAGACCGGGACGCTGGTGTCGTTGCTCGATACCCACCAGCCCCCCAACACCGCCGTCTGGGCGCTGTACCCGCAACAGCGGCACTTGTCGCCCAAGGTCAGAAAGCTGGTTGATTACTTGAAGGAGGGGTTGGCCAGGCGGGAGGAATACCAGGAGAGGGAGCAGTAGTTTTTAACAGTGGGAGCGGGCTTGCTCGCGATGCAGACGACTCGGTCTGTCAGGCAAACTCAGCTGATACCATCGCGAGCAAGCCCGCTCCCACAAGAACCTCAGCAGGTTCTGATCAGCGCTTGGCCCAACGCAAACGCAACCACTCAAGGTCTTCGGGGCGGGTGACCTTGATGTTGTCCGAACGCCCTTCGATCAAACGCGGCGCCAGACCTGCCCACTCCATCGCTGAAGATTCATCGGTGATGGTTGCATCGGCCACCAGACTGTCAGCCAAAGCACGATGCAACGCCCCCAAGCGGAACATCTGCGGCGTATAGGCTTGCCAGATCAAGCTGCGATCCACGGTTTCAACCGCACGCCCCTGCTTGTCCACCCGTTTGAGCGTGTCCCGCGCTGGAACGGCTAACAAACCACCTACAGGGTCGTCAGCCAATTCACTCAGCAGCTTGTTAAGGTCTTCCCGAGACAGGTTGGGCCTCGCGGCATCATGCACCAACACCCAATCATCATCTGCCGCGCCCTGCGCATGCAGGTGCAACAACGCGTTGAGTACCGAGTCGGCGCGCTCACGCCCGCCGTCTACCCGTACAACCCGAGGGTCGGCAGCACAAGGCAAGGACGGCCAGAAAGGATCATCAAAAGCGACACTGACCACCAGCCCCTTGAGGCCGGGATGGTCGAGAAAACAGCTGATGCTGTGTTCCAGAATACTGCGTCCACCCAACTGCAAATATTGCTTGGGACGGTCCGCGGCCATACGGGCACCAACACCCGCGGCAGGAATCACGGCCCAGAAGGCCGGTGACAAATGACTCATTGGGCCAACTGATAGAGGGTTTCACCCTCTTTGATCATGCCCAACTCATGGCGAGCACGTTCTTCAACGGTCTCCATGCCTTTTTTCAGCTCCAGCACTTCCGCATCCAGCACGCGGTTGCGCTCAAGCAGGATTTCGTTTTCAGCACGCTGATCGGCTATTTGCTGGGTCAGGTCAGTAACCTGCGCCAAACTGCCATTACCCACCCACAGGCGATACTGCAGGCCTGCCAGCAGCAAGAGCAAGATTAGAAACAACCAATTGGGACTGCGCATCGAATATCAGGTATCCAGTGAAAAGACAGCCATGCCGACAAACGTAAACAACGAATAATACAAAGCCTGGACGAACCAGGCTTGTATACAGAAGCATCAGATTAGTGTCTAAAGACCCGACTTGGCGAGCTTTCCGACACTACCTGCTGACTTTTTACCATTAAGTACTCAGCCGCGAAACTCGCCACGGCCGTTGTACTTGGCTTTTGCACCCAGTTGCTCTTCGATACGCAGCAATTGGTTGTACTTGGAAACGCGATCGGAACGGCACAGCGAGCCGGTCTTGATCTGGCCAGCGGCGGTACCCACGGCCAGGTCGGCAATGGTGGAATCTTCGGTTTCGCCGGAGCGGTGCGAGATCACAGCCGTGTAACCTGCAGCCTTGGCCATCTGGATGGCTTCCAGGGTTTCGGTCAGGGTGCCGATCTGGTTGAACTTGATCAGGATCGAGTTGGCGATGCTCTTGTCGATGCCTTCTTTCAGGATCTTGGTGTTGGTAACGAACAGGTCGTCGCCTACCAGCTGTACTTTCTCACCGATTTTGTCGGTCAGAATTTTCCAGCCATCCCAGTCAGACTCGTCCAGACCGTCTTCGATGGAGATGATCGGGTAACGCTGGGTCAGACCTTTGAGGTATTCAGCAAAACCTTCGGAGCTGAACACTTGGCCTTCGCCCGACAGGTTGTACTTGCCGTCTTCGTAGAATTCGCTGGCCGCGCAGTCCAGCGCCAGGGTCACGTCGGTGCCCAGGGTGTAACCGGCATTGGCGATGGCTTCGGAAATGACTTTCAGAGCATCTTCGTTGGACGCCAGGTTAGGTGCGAAACCGCCTTCGTCGCCCACTGCGGTGTTCAGGCCACGGGCCTTGAGCACTGCTTTGAGGTGATGGAAGATTTCGGTGCCCATGCGCAGCGCGTCGGAAAAGGTCTTGGCGCCAACCGGCTGAACCATGAACTCTTGAATGTCGACGTTGTTATCGGCGTGCTCGCCACCGTTGATGATGTTCATCATCGGAACCGGCATCGAGTAAACACCCGGAGTACCGTTCAGGTTGGCGATGTGTGCGTACAGCGGCAGGTCCTGGTCCTGGGCAGCAGCTTTGGCAGCAGCCAAAGACACGGCCAGGATGGCGTTGGCGCCCAGGGAGCCTTTGTTCTCAGTACCGTCCAGCGCGATCATCGCGTGGTCCAGCGCCTTTTGGTCAACCGGGTCTTTACCCAGCAGCAAATCACGAATCGGGCCGTTGATGTTGGCAACGGCTTTCAGCACGCCTTTGCCCAGGTAACGGCTTTTGTCGCCATCACGCAGTTCCAGCGCTTCACGGGAACCGGTGGAAGCACCGGACGGCGCGCAAGCGCTGCCGATGATGCCGTTGTCGAGAAGCACGTCCGCTTCCACAGTGGGATTGCCACGGGAGTCGAGAACTTCACGACCTTTGATGTCGACGATCTTTGCCATTGTTGTAAATACTCCAAAGTTGACGAAAACGACGCAGCTGAGGGAAATATTGTTATCGGCGGCAAGGGTCAAATAGCGGGCAGCCTTGCGGGCGATAAGGCTCGGGCCCTGAGGCCCGAGAAATCGTGCGGTACTTTACCGGAGAAACGAGGGTTACGCGGTTTCTATTGTCGGAAAACTTTTAACCAACTCATCCAGCGACTTCAGCTGAGCCAGGAATGGCTCCAGCTTGTCCAGGCGCAAGGCACAAGGGCCGTCGCACTTGGCGTTGTCAGGATCCGGGTGTGCTTCCAGGAACAGACCGGCCAGGCTCTGGCTGATACCAGCCTTGGCCAGGTCGGTTACCTGGGCACGACGACCACCGGCAGAGTCCGAGCGACCGCCAGGCATTTGCAGCGCATGGGTCACGTCGAAAAACACCGGGTATTCGAACTGCTTCATGATGCCGAAGCCCAGCATGTCGACAACAAGGTTGTTGTAGCCAAAGCTGGAACCACGTTCGCAGAGGATCAACTGATCATTGCCCGCTTCTTCGCATTTGCTCAGGATGTGTTTCATTTCCTGAGGCGCAAGGAACTGGGCTTTTTTGATGTTGATCACGGCGCCGGTCTTGGCCATGGCCACGACCAGGTCAGTTTGACGCGACAGGAAAGCCGGCAACTGGATGATGTCGCAGACCTCGGCGACCACGGCCGCTTGCGCAGGCTCGTGGACGTCGGTAATCAGCGGCACACCGAAGGCGGCCTTGATGTCCTGAAAAATCCGCATGCCTTCTTCGAGGCCTGGGCCACGGTAAGAGCTGACAGATGAACGATTGGCCTTGTCGAAACTGGCCTTGAACACGTAAGGAATACCGAGCTTTTCGGTGACCCGTACGTACTCTTCGCAAACCTGCATGGCCATATCACGGCTTTCCAGCACGTTCATGCCACCGAACAAGACCATTGGCTTGTCGTTGGCAATTTCGATATTGCCTACACGGATAATCTTTTGCGCCATTCTGATTACGCCTTCTTCTCGTGTTGCGCCAGTGCAGCTTTGACGAAACCGGTGAACAATGGATGGCCATCACGTGGCGTGGAGGTGAACTCCGGGTGGAACTGGCAAGCGACAAACCAAGGATGGTCCGGAGCTTCAACCACTTCTACCAACGCGCCGTCACCGGAACGACCGGTCACTTTCAGGCCTGCTTCGGTCAGTTGCGGCAGCAGGTTATTGTTCACTTCATAGCGATGACGATGACGTTCAACAATCACGTCCTTGGCATAGCAATCGTGAACCAGGGAACCGGCTTGCAGCTGGCAATCCTGCGCGCCCAGACGCATGGTGCCGCCCAGGTCGGAAGTTTCGGTACGGGTTTCGACTGCACCGGTGGCGTCTTCCCACTCGGTGATCAGACCGACAACCGGATGGCCGCTGCTGCGATCGAATTCGGTGGAGTTGGCGTCTTTCCAGCCCAGCACATTACGTGCGAACTCGATAACCGCTACTTGCATGCCCAGGCAGATACCCAGGTATGGCACCTTGTTCTCGCGTGCATATTGAACGGCAGTGATCTTGCCTTCGACGCCGCGCAGACCGAAGCCGCCCGGAACCAGAATGGCATCACAGCCTTCAAGCAGCTCGGTGCCTTTGTTTTCGATGTCTTCGGAGTCGATATAGCGCAGGTTGACCTTGGTACGGTTGGAAATACCGGCGTGGCTCATCGCTTCGATCAGCGACTTGTACGCGTCCAGCAGTTCCATGTACTTGCCGACCATCGCGATGGTGACCTCGTGCTCCGGGTTCAGCTTGGCGTCGACGACCTTGTCCCACTCGGACAGGTCGGCGCTGTTGCATTCCAGGCCAAAGCGCTCAACGACGAAATCATCCAGGCCCTGAGCGTGCAGCATGCCCGGGATCTTGTAGATGGTGTCGGCGTCTTCCAGCGAAATGACAGCACGTTCCTCAACGTTGGTGAACAGCGCGATCTTGCGACGCGAAGACACATCAACGTGGTGATCGGAGCGGCAGATCAGTACGTCTGGCTGCAGGCCGATGGAACGCAGCTCTTTAACCGAGTGCTGTGTAGGTTTGGTTTTCGTTTCGCCAGCGGTGGCAATGTACGGAACCAGAGTCAGGTGCATCAGCATGGCGCGCTTGGCGCCCACTTCGATGCGCAGCTGACGGATAGCTTCGAGGAACGGTTGCGACTCAATGTCACCCACAGTGCCGCCAATCTCAACCATCGCTACGTCGGCATCGCCGGCGCCCTTGATGATCCGACGTTTGATTTCGTCGGTGATGTGCGGAATTACCTGAATGGTTGCACCCAGGTAATCACCACGGCGCTCCTTGCGCAGGACGTGTTCGTAAACGCGGCCCGTGGTGAAGTTGTTGTTCTGGGTCATGGTCGTGCGGATAAACCGCTCGTAATGGCCCAAGTCCAGGTCGGTTTCGGCGCCGTCGTGCGTGACGAACACTTCACCGTGCTGGAACGGGCTCATGGTGCCCGGATCAACGTTGATGTAGGGGTCCAGCTTCAGCATGGTGACCTTAAGTCCCCGCGCCTCCAGGATGGCTGCCAATGAAGCCGAGGCAATGCCTTTCCCCAATGAAGAAACAACACCGCCCGTGACGAAGATGTAGCGCGTCATGAAAAACCCTAGAAGTCTGCGTTAAAGCGGTCAGAGCCGCCGGGGAAAGCGAAGGAAGGCCGAAGCCCCCAATCACCAGCATTAGTCACAGTGCACCTTTCGAAAAACTGCTGCGTTGAAACAGACCGATGGAAACCACCGGTTCGATGCAAGCCACACATTTTTTTAAAATCGCCCAGCAAAGACTGCTTGGTAATCGGCAACATCTGCAATTCTGGTGAATCCACAGAAGTTGTATCAAGAAGGGAGCGTAGTCTACCGGAAACCCCCTTTCAGCTCAAACCTTGATCGCTCGAAGTTGGCAGCCACTGCAATTTCCAGTGCCCACAGGGGCTGGAGTCCAGTCCAGGGAGGTTTGCCACGGCCAATAACTGCTCATTGCGGTACAGAAGCGGCAATCTGCCACGGGCAAACAACGGAACACCTCGCTCGTTGAGCAGCCGCTTGAGATCACGATGACCGCGCTGTGCCTGCGCCATCACTTCGCCCCCTAGACGATAGCTCACTTGCAAAGGGCCATCCGGGATATCCCCGACAAAATGCACACGACCATTACCCGGCAGCGCCAGGGCCTGATCAGGACAGGGCCACAACACCGGGGCGATCGGTTGGTGCAACCATTCGCCGGCCAGCCACCAAATACGTCCACCGGCACGATGCAACTCGCCGTCTGCGAGCTTCCACACCGGCTGCGCATCGATGCGGGCATCCCGCAGGGCATCCCACCCCGCCCAATGGTCGGTGTCCGGCAATGACGTGAAGGCTGACAGCCAGTGACGCAAGGCATTGCGCTGACGGGCAGGTGACAGGCTGGCGATGGCGGTCAGTTCCAGGGAGGGCAAGCCAAGCCAGGCAAACTCGCTGGTAAAGCCCGCAGCGTGCAAATCCTGCTGGGCCAGTTCATCCAGCAAACCCTGCGCCTCGGCACAGTGCGCTGCGCTGCGGGCCATGCTGGCAGCCGCCTGGGGCCAGCGCCGAGCGAGGACCGGAAGGACTTCATGGCGCAGGAAATTGCGGGAAAAATCTGTCTGGGTGTTAGACGGGTCCTCAATCCAGCTCAGACCCTGTGTTCGGGCATATGACTCAAGCTGGGCGCGGGACACGTCCAGCAAAGGCCGGCACAGGTGTCCTGCGCCCAGGCGACGCTGGCGCGGCATGCCCGCCAAGCCGCTGACACCCGCCCCGCGCAACAGGCGAAACAACAGGGTTTCAGCCTGGTCATCGCGATGCTGCCCGAGCAGCAGCACCTCCCCGGCACCGCTGATCGCCGCAAACGCCTGATAGCGCGCATCCCGCGCTGCACGCTCGACACTTGCGCCCGCCTGCACCTGCACGGCAATCACCTGCAAGGGCACTCCAAGCCCCTTACACAGTGCCTGACAATGGGCTGGCCACGCATCGGCCGCCGCCTGTAGGCCATGATGCACATGGACAGCGGTGATAGGCGGTAATGAGTGGGTTTTACGTAATTGAACGAGAAGGTGCAGCAGAACTGTGGAATCGAGTCCGCCGGAGAGCGCGACGTGCCAGGCCTTGGCGTTGCGCCAGGGGCCGAGGGCTTGCAGAAGTAGAGTTGACATGTCAGCCATTAAAAGCCCCTCACCCTAGCCCTCTCCCAGAGGGAGAGGGGACTGACCGCACGCGGTAGCGAGAACACCACCAATCAGCTCCCTCTCCCTCCGGGAGAGGGTTGGGGTGAGGGCCGGTTTTAATCAGGTATCAGAGACCGTAGCTCATCAAACGATCATAACGACGTTTGAGCAGGGCTTCGTGATCCAGCTTCTTGAGCATGTCGAGCTGGGAAATCAGATCGGCACGAATGCTCGCAGAAGCCGCAGCCGGGTCACGGTGCGCGCCGCCCAATGGCTCGCCAATCACCTTGTCGACGATGCCCAGGCCTTTCAGACGTTCTGCAGTGATACCCATGGCTTCAGCTGCGTCCGGCGCTTTTTCGGCGGTTTTCCACAGAATCGAGGCGCAACCTTCCGGCGAGATCACCGCGTAGGTCGAGTACTGCAGCATGTTCAACTGGTCGCACACGCCAATGGCCAATGCACCGCCCGAACCGCCTTCGCCGATAACGGTGGCGATGATAGGGGTTTTCAGGCGCGACATGACGCGCAGGTTCCAGGCAATGGCTTCGCTCTGGTTGCGCTCTTCGGCGTCGATACCCGGGTAAGCACCCGGCGTGTCGATAAAGGTCAGGATCGGCATCTTGAAGCGCTCGGCCATTTCCATCAGACGGCAGGCCTTGCGGTAGCCTTCAGGGCGCGGCATACCGAAGTTGCGTCGTACCTTTTCACGCACTTCACGGCCTTTCTGATGACCAATCACCATCACTGGCTGATCGTCCAGACGGGCAATACCGCCAACAATGGCAGCGTCATCGGCAAAGTGGCGGTCGCCATGCAGCTCATCGAACTCGGTGAAGATGTGATCGATGTAGTCCAGCGTGTAGGGACGACGCGGGTGACGGGCCAAACGGGCAATCTGCCAGCTGGTCAGCTTGCCGAAAATATCTTCAGTCAGCGTTTTGCTTTTGTCTTGCAGACGAGAGATTTCATCACTGATATTCAGCGAATTGTCATTACCAACCAAGCGCAACTCTTCGATTTTGGCTTGCAGGTCAGCAATCGGCTGTTCGAAATCAAGAAAATTCGGGTTCATAAGCATCCGTCTTGGGTCGGCGGCAAAGCATGCCAGAGGGTCTGAAACCCAGCAATTGCTGGCGTTTCTAACCGAGCTGGGGCAGCCGGTTGATCTGTATCGCGCCTACCTTAAGGGACAGGCGCTCTCAGGTCGAGATTAAAAATTCAGGTCGAGGTCAGGGCGCAGCTATGGCCCCTGACCGTCAACGGTATTGGAGGAAGACGTTGTCTCGCCCGAACTGGTCACGCAGGGCTTGAATCAAGCTGTCTGCCGGATCGATCCGCCAGGTCTCGCCAAACTGCAGCATGGCCTTGGCCTCTTCGCCCGTGTACTCCATGGTGACAGGGCAGGCTCCGCGATGTTTTTTCAGCAACTCGCCCAGATTACGCAACTGATCACCCTTGAGCGCGTCCCGGTTCACTTTCAGGCGCAAGCTCTCGGCCAGACTGGTGCGTGCATCTTCCATGCTCATCACCCGTTTGACCCGCAGGCGCAGGCCACCGGAGAAGTCGTCATTGCTGACTTCACCTTCGACCACCACCATCGCATCAGTCTGCAACAGCGACTGCGCCGAATGAAACGCCTCGGCAAACAACGACGCTTCAATGCGCGCCGAACGGTCATCGAGAGTGATAAAGCCCATCTTGTCGCCTTTTTTGTTCTTCATCACCCGCAACGCGATAATCATCCCGGCAACGGTCTGGGTATCACGGGCTGGCTTGAGATCAATAATGCGCTGGCGGGCAAAGCGGCGGATCTCGCCCTCGTACTCGTCAATCGGATGGCCGGTCAGGTACAGGCCCAGAGTGTCCTTCTCGCCTTTGAGTCGCTCCTTGAGCGTCAGTTCCCTGGCCTTGCGGTGGTGGGCATAGACGTCCGCATCAGCCTCGACAAACAACCCGCCAAACAGGTCGGCGTGCCCGCTGTCATGGGTGCGCGCAGTTTGTTCGGCTGCCTTGATCGCTTCTTCCAGCGCCGACAGCAACACCGCACGGTTCTGGTCGATGTTGGCTTGCCAGGCCTTGGGCTCGTCATGGAAAAACGGCCCCAGGCGGTCAAGGGCACCGCTGCGGATCAGGCCATCAAGAGTACGCTTGTTGATACGTTTGAGGTCAACCCGGGCGCAGAAATCGAACAAATCCTTGAACGGGCCGTCCTGACGCGCCTCGGTAATGGCCTCGACAGGCCCCTCGCCCACCCCCTTGATCGCCCCCAGGCCATAAATGATCCGGCCTTCATCGTTCACCGTGAACTTGAACTCCGAGGCATTCACATCCGGCGCATCGAGACGCAGCTTCATGCTGCGAATCTCTTCGATCAGGATCACCACCTTGTCGGTGTTGTGCATATCCGCCGACAGTACCGCGGCCATAAATGGCGCCGGGTAGTGGGTTTTCAGCCAGGCGGTCTGGTACGACACCAGGCCGTAGGCAGCGGAGTGGGATTTGTTGAAACCGTAACCGGCGAATTTTTCCACCAGGTCGAAAATGTTACCGGCCAGGTCAGCGTCAATATTGTTATTGGCGCAACCTTCAATAAAGCCACCGCGCTGCTTGGCCATTTCTTCAGGTTTTTTCTTACCCATGGCCCGACGCAGCATGTCTGCGCCGCCGAGGGTATACCCGGCCATGACCTGGGCAATCTGCATCACCTGTTCCTGATACAGGATGATGCCGTAAGTGGGTGCCAATACCGGCTTGAGGCCTTCGTACTGATAATCGGAGTGCGGGTACGCCAGTTCGGCACGGCCGTGCTTACGGTTGATAAAGTCATCAACCATGCCTGACTGCAGCGGCCCTGGACGGAACAGGGCCACCAGTGCGATCAAGTCTTCCAGGCAGTCGGGTTTGAGCTTTTTGATCAGCTCTTTCATACCGCGCGACTCGAGCTGGAACACCGCGGTGGTTTCGGCCTTTTGCAGCAACTGGTAGGTCGGCTTGTCGTCCAGCGGGATAAAGGCGATATCCAGCGGTGGCTCGTCGACCTTGGCGCGATCGCGGTTGATGGTTTTCAACGCCCAGTCGATCACTGTCAGGGTCCGCAGACCGAGGAAGTCGAACTTCACCAGGCCAGCAGACTCAACGTCATCCTTGTCGAACTGGGTAACCAGACCACCACCCTCTTCGTCGCAGTAAATCGGCGAGAAGTCAGTCAGTTTGGTCGGTGCGATCACCACACCACCGGCGTGCTTGCCGACGTTACGTACAACGCCTTCAAGCTTGCGGGCCATTTCCCAGATTTCGGCCGCTTCTTCATCGACCTTGATAAAGTCGCGCAGGATTTCCTCCTGCTCGAAGGCTTTTTCCAGGGTCATACCGACTTCAAACGGAATCATCTTCGACAGACGATCCGCCAGGCCGTAGGACTTGCCCTGCACCCGCGCCACGTCACGGATTACCGCCTTGGCGGCCATCGAACCGAAAGTGATGATCTGGCTTACCGCGTTGCGTCCGTATTTTTCGGCCACATACTCGATTACCCGGTCGCGACCATCCATGCAGAAGTCGACGTCGAAGTCGGGCATCGATACCCGTTCCGGGTTAAGGAATCGTTCGAACAGGAGGTCGTATTCCAGCGGATCAAGGTCGGTGATCTTCTGTACATAGGCCACCAGCGAGCCGGCACCCGACCCCCGGCCCGGCCCTACCGGTACGCCATTGCTCTTGGCCCACTGAATAAAGTCCATCACGATCAGGAAGTAACCCGGGAACCCCATCTGGATGATGATATCCAGTTCGAAATTCAGCCGGTCGACATACACCTGACGCTTGGTGTCGTAATCCTCGGTGGTGTCTTTGGGCAGCAGAACGCTCAGGCGCTCTTCCAGGCCGTCAAATGACACCTTGCGGAAATATTCATCGATGGTCATGCCATCAGGGATCGGGAAGTTGGGCAAAAAGTGAGTGCCCAGCTTTACTTCGATATTGCAGCGTTTGGCAATTTCAACCGTGTTTGCCAAAGCATCAGGCAAGTCACTGAACAGCTCGGCCATTTCCTCGGCGCTTTTCAGATACTGCTGATCGCTGTAATTCTTGGAGCGACGCGGGTCGTCCAGTGCCCGGCCCTCACCAATGCAGACGCGGGTTTCGTGAGCCTCAAAGTCCTGTTGCCTGATAAAGCGCACATCGTTGGTTGCCACCAGCGGCGCGCCGATCTTGTCTGCCAGGGCCACAGCCGCATGCAGATGCTCTTCGTCATTGGGACGCTTGGTACGCTGCACTTCGATATAGAAGCGGTCAGGGAACACCGTCATCCATTCTCGGGCCAGGGTCTCGGCTTCTTCAGTGTTGCCACTGATCAGCGCGACACCGATCTCGCCCTCTTTCGCAGCCGACAGCATGATCAGGCCATCGGCGGCCTCGGCTACCCACTCGCGCTCGATGATGACCTGGCCATTGCGCTGGCCATCGATGTAACCACGGGAGATCAGCTCGGTCAGGTTGCGATAGCCCAACGGGTTCATCGCCAACAGGCTGATACGGCTGAGGGGGTTTTCAGGGTCCTTGTTCGACAGCCACAGGTCTGCACCACTGATCGGCTTGATGCCGCCGCCCATGGCCGCCTTGTAGAACTTGACCAGGGAGCACATGTTGTTCTGATCGGTCACCGCGACAGCGGGCATATTCATGCCGGCCAGAGTTTTGATCAGCGGTTTGATCCGCACCAGGCCATCGACCAGGGAGTATTCAGTGTGCAGGCGCAGGTGAACGAATGAAGCCGGCATGGTGATCCTGTCTATAAGCTTTGAGAAACAACAAGGCCCGGATTGTACCGGGCCTTGGCAAAAACATCAGCCTTATGGCTAAAGGCCTTCAAGGGCCTCGTAAGCACGACGCACCGGACCAAACGAACGGCGATGTATCGGTGTAGGCCCCAGGCGCTCAAGGGCTGCAAGATGAACGGCCGTTGGGTAACCCTTGTGCCCGCCAATGCCATAGCCAGGGTACTGCAGCTCGAATGCAGCCATTTCGCGGTCACGGCTGACCTTGGCCAGAATCGATGCTGCGGCAATTGCCGGTACCTTGCTATCGCCCTTGACCACGGCCTCGGCTGGCATAGCCAGCTTGGGGCAACGATTACCGTCGATCATGGCCAGTTTCGGGGTAATGCTCAGCCCTTCAACAGCGCGCTGCATGGCCAGCATGGTGGCGTGCAGAATGTTCAGCTCGTCGATTTCTTCGACTTCGGCCCGGGCAATGCACCAGCTCAGTGCTTTTTCACGAATTTCGTCGAAGAGCTTTTCGCGACGGGCTTCAGTGAGCTTTTTCGAATCATTGAGCCCGGCGATAGGCCGACTGGGGTCGAGAATCACGGCGGCCGTTACCACAGCACCGCACAAGGGGCCACGACCCACTTCATCGACACCCGCCACGAGGTCTTCGACCAGATTGAAGTCCAAGCCGATTTGCATGGTTACTTTACTCATTTGGATTGTGCAATCAGGTCCAGTACCGCTTTGGCGGCCTGATTGGAAGCGTCGAGACGCAAGGTGCGATGAATTTCGTCAAAGCCGCGGGTCTGCTCTTCACCACCCTCAAGCAAAGGCAGCAAGGTGCGGGCCAGTGCCTCAGGCGTGGCTGCATCCTGCAACAGCTCGGGCACCAGCATGCGCTGGGCCAGCAAGTTGGGCAGCGACACATACGGGCTTTTGACCAGACGCTTGAGAATCCAGAACGTGAGACGCGCAAGACGATAAGCCACCACCATCGGCCGCTTGTACAGCAAGGCTTCAAGAGTGGCCGTGCCCGATGCGATCAAGACCGCATCACAGGCCGCGAGCGCGAGGTGCGACTGGCCGTCGAGCAAGGTCAGCGGCAGGTCGCGCCCCACCAGCAACTGTTCGATCTGCTCACGACGCGCTGCGTTCGCGCAAGGCAACACAAAGCGCACATCAGGGCGAGCTTGGCGGATTATTTGCGCGGCATCGAGAAACAACCCGCCAAGCTTGCCAACTTCACCACCACGACTACCCGGCATCAAGGCGACCAACGGCCCGTCAGGCAGGCCCAACTCGGCGCGCGCACCGGCCTTGTCGGCCTCAAGAGGAATGGTGTCTGCCAGCGAATGCCCGACAAAACGCACGGGCACACCGTGCTCTTCGTAAAAGCGCGCCTCGAATGGCAGCAACGTCAGCATCAAATCGCAACCTTCGCGGATTTTCAGCACGCGCTTCTGCCGCCACGCCCACACGGACGGGCTCACATAATGCACGGTCTTGATCCCGGCACGACGCAATTGAAGTTCGATATTGAGGGTGAAGTCGGGGGCGTCGATGCCGATAAACACGTCGGGCTTTTCGGCGATCAGGGTCTGAACCAACAGCTTGCGGCGCTTGAGCAATTCACGCAGGCGACCCAGCACTTCAACCAGACCCATCACCGACAGACGTTCCATCGGGAAGTAGGAGCTCATGCCCTCTGCTTCCATCAATGGACCACCCACGCCGATAAATTCGATATCAGAATGCTGGGCCTTGAGTGCCCGCATCAACCCCGAACCCAATATGTCGCCCGAGGCCTCACCCGCTACCAGCGCGATACGCAATCTGGCCATGACTAGCGCGTGATGCCGCGAGTGGAAGAGCGTATGGACTCTACAAACATGGCAACTTCCGGGAACTGCGCAGCAGGCTCGGCCAATTCTGCAAGCGCCTGATCAACAGTCAACCCCTGGCGGTAAACCACCTTGTAGGCACGACGCAAGGCATGGATGGCATCGTCACTGAAACCGCGACGACGCATGCCTTCGAAGTTCATGCTGCGTGCTTCGGCAGGGCTGCCAAACACGGTTACAAATGCAGGAACGTCCTTGCCAATGGCAGTGCCCATGCCCGAAAAGCTGTGCGCACCGATGTGGCAGAACTGATGGACCAGGGTAAAACCGGACAGGATGGCCCAGTCACCCATGTGCACATGGCCTGCCAACGCAGAGTTATTGACCAGGATGCAATGATTGCCAATAACGCTGTCATGGCCGATATGGGCATAGGCCATTACCAGGTTGTGATCACCCAGCGTGGTTTCAGAGCGGTCCTGAATGGTGCCGCGATGAATGGTGACACCTTCACGAATCACGTTGTGGTCACCGATCACCAGGCGAGTTTCCTCACCCTTGTACTTCAGATCAGGGGTGTCCTCGCCTACCGAAGAAAACTGGTAGATGCGATTGTGCTTACCGATCCTGGTTGGGCCCTTGAGAATCACATGCGGCCCAATCACAGTCCCCTCGCCGATTTCCACACCAGCGCCGATGATCGACCAAGGGCCGACCTCGACGTCGTCGGCCAAAATGGCCGTCGGATCGATGATTGCGCGAGGGTCAATCAAACTCATAGTTTGCGTTCCGCACAAATGATTTCAGCCGAGCATACCGGCTTGCCGTCAACCGTTGCCTGGCACTCGAACTTCCAGATGGAACGCTTGCAGCTCAAGAACTTGGCCTCAAGGATCAGTTGATCACCTGGCAGCACAGGCTGACGAAAGCGTAGCTTGTCGGAACCTACGAAGTAATAAAGTGTACCGTCAGCCGGCTTGAGGTCCATCATCTTGAAACCAAGGATGCCGGCTGCCTGAGCCATGGCCTCGATGATCAACACGCCCGGCATGATCGGGTGGGCCGGGAAGTGACCGTTGAAAAAAGGCTCATTGATGCTGACATTCTTGTAGGCACGAATGCGCTTGTTCTCGACATCCAGATCCACCACTCGGTCCACCAGCAGGAACGGGTAACGGTGGGGCAGATATTCGCGAATCTCGTTGATGTCCATCATTTCGTGGGGAAGCCTGTAATAAAGATTGGGCGCGCGCGACTAAGGCGCGCTCCTCTAGCAAATCAAGGAAGCAAACCAATGGCTCTGCACGCTTGATATGGAAATTGTATTAACCTTTTGAAGAAGCTTTACCGCCGGGGGTCACTTACCGACGTGCTTTTCCAGTTGTTTCAATCGCCGGGCGATATCGTCCAGCTGACGAATACGTGCCGCACTTTTGCGCCACTCGGCGGCCGGCTGCATCGCGGTACCGGAAGAGTAGGCGCCAGGCTCGGTAATCGAGTGGGTCACCATTGTCATGCCAGTCAAGAATACATTGTCACAAATTTCAATGTGCCCCACCAAACCGACACCACCTGCCAGCATGCAGTGCTTGCCGATCTTGGTGCTGCCCGAGATCCCGACACATGCGGCCATGGCCGTATGGTCACCGACCTGAACGTTGTGCGCGATCTGGATCTGGTTATCCAGCTTGACCCCATTACCGATTACGGTATCGGCCAGGGCGCCGCGGTCGATGGCCGTGTTGACACCGATTTCGACATCATCACCAATGGTCACACCACCGATTTGCGCGATTTTTTGCCACACGCCTTTTTCGTTGGCAAAACCAAAGCCTTCACCGCCCAGCACTGCGCCCGACTGAATAACCACGCGCTTGCCGATGCGAACATCGTGATAAAGCGTCACGCGTGGAGCCAGCCAGCCGCCTTCACCGATTTCGCAACGCGCCCCGATAAAGCAATGAGGGCCCACCGTGACACCGGCAGCGATGCGCGCACCGCTTTCGATGACGGCAAACGCACCAATGCTCGCCGCAGGGTCAACCACCGCGTCAGCAGCAATCACTGCCGATGGATGAACGCCGGCAGTGGCTTTGGGTTTGGGATCAAACAGATGGGAAATCCGCGCATAAGCCAGGTAAGGATCCGGCACAACCAGGGCATCACCGGGATACTCTTCGGCGTCAGCAGCCTTGAGCAATACAGCTCCGGCCTGGCAGTCGACAAGGAATTTTCGGTACTGGGGGTTGGCCAGAAAGCTCAACTGAGCTGGGCCAGCCTCTTGTAAAGTGGCTAGCCCAGTGATTTCTTTCTCCGCAGAGCCACGCAAGGTGGCCCCGAGGAACTCGGCCAATTGGCCGAGTTTTATAGTCGCAGTCATAATTACTTCAGCTGATTCATGCGCTCGATAACTTGGCGAGTGATGTCGTACTGAGGTTTAACATCAATCACAGCACCACGCTCGAACACCAGGTCAAAGGCGCCTTTTTTGATGACTTCTTCAACAGCGCTGTCCAGTTTCGGCTTCAGCTGTTTCAGCATTTCACGGTCAGCAACGGCTTTGGCTTCGTTCAGTTCCTTGGACTGGAACTGGAAGTCACGGGCCTTTTGCTTGAATTCAAGCTCCAGACGCTCACGCTCGCCCTGCTGCATTTTGTCGCCGCCTTTTACCAGACGGTCCTGAATACCCTTGGCGCTGCTTTCCAGGCTTTTGAGCTTGGTCAGTTGCGGGCCAAATTTCTTCTCGGCATCTACGGCGTAACGCTTGGCGGCGTCCGATTCAAGCAATGCCATCTGATAGTTCAGCACGGCAATTTTCATGTCGGCGAAAGCCGGGCCAGCCACTAGAACCGAAGCCAGGAGAACCAATTGAGTCAACTTACGCACGATGCACTCCTAAAAAATCCGTTGTCTGTATCTGAAGTCAGGCTTTAGAAAGTCTGGCCGAGGGAGAATTGGAACACTTGAGTGTCGGCATCATCCGGTTTCTTGATCGGCATGGCCAAGCTGAAACTCAGCGGGCCAAGCGCAGTCACCCAGGTCACACCAACACCCACAGAGCTGGCCAGGTTGCTGAAGCCGATATCGCAATCCTTGGTATCGCCCTTGCAGTTGGTGTCGAACACGTTACCCACATCCCAGAACACGGAGGTGCGCAGGGAACGCTGGTCTTTGACGAACGGCATAGGGAACAACACTTCCACACCACCCTGGATCAGCACGTTACCACCGAATGGCAGCGGATCCTGGTCCGGGTCGGCAATGGTGCCTACGTTACCGGTTACACCAGCACCACGGCTTGGGGTGCTGCGTGGGCCCAGAGCGCTGTCCTTGAAGCCACGTACCGAGTTGAAGCCACCCGCGTAGTAGTTTTCATAGAACGGCAGGCCTTCGGTGGAACCATAGCCATCACCATAGCCCAACTCGGTGTGCAGGCGCATGGTGTAGGTGTCGGTCAACGGCTGGAACAGCTGGGCACGGTAGTCCAGCTTGTAGAACTGCAGGTCGCTGCCTGGAATGGTGGTTTCAAACACCAGGCTCTGCGAGCTGCCGCGAGTCGGCAATACGCCTTTGTTCAGGGTCGATTCAGACCAGCCGACCGATGCCTTGAAGTTGAGGTACTTGTCGCCTTCACGGTTTACGAAGTCGAAAATCTCGTCAACGGTGTACTGGCCGGTGCTGATTTCATCCTGCTGCACAGTCAGGCCATAGGTCAGGCGCGATGTGTCGCTGATCGGGTAGCCCATGGTGATACCAGCACCCAGGCTGTCCACCGAGTAGTTTGCTACGTCAACGTCGAGGTCTTTGTAGTCGGTAGTGCGGTAGAAAGCGTTGTAACCCAGGCTCACACCATCAGCTGTCCAGTACGGATCGACATAGCTGAAGTTGTAGCGGCTCTGGTATTCGCTGCGGGTCAGGCCAATGCTGACCTTGTTGCCCGTACCCAGGAAGTTGTTCTGGGTAATCGAACCGCCCAGGATCAAACCTGCGCTCTGGGCAAAACCGACGCTGGCGGTAATGGAACCCGACGCCTGCTCTTCTACTGCATAGTTCACGTCAACCTGATCGTCAGTGCCTGGCACTGCCGGAGTCTCGACGTTGACTTCCTTGAAGAAGCCCAGACGCTCAAGGCGGACCTTGGACTGGTCAATCAGGTAAGTCGATGCCCAGCCACCTTCCATCTGGCGCATTTCGCGACGCAGCACTTCGTCAGCCGACTTGGTGTTGCCGCGGTAGTTGATGCGGTTGACGTAAGCACGCTTGCCCGGATCGACCACAAAGGTGATGGCCACGGTGTGATCTTCAGGGTTTGGCTGAGGTACGCCGTTGACGTTGGCGAAGGTATAGCCCTCGTTACCCAGACGACGGGTGATCAGCTCCGAGGTGGTGGTCATCAGCTTGCGCGAGAACACCTGGCCCGGCTGAACCAGCAGCAGCGACTTGATCTGATCTTCCGGAACCTTGAGGTCACCGCTCAGTTTCACTTCGCCAACATTGTATTTTTCGCCTTCATTCACGTTAACGGTGATGTAGACGCTTTTCTTGTCAGGCGTGATCGATACCTGGGTCGAAGCAATATCCATATTGATATAGCCGCGATCGAGGTAGTAGGAGCGCAGACGCTCAAGGTCACCCGACAGTTTTTCACGTGCGTACTTGTCGTCGTTCTTGAAGAACGACAGCCAGTTCGTGGTCTTGAGTTCAAACAGGTCAACCAGGTCGGACTCAGGGAAAACCGTGTTGCCCACCACGTTGATGTGCTGGATCGCGGCAACCGTGCCCTCGTTGATATTGACCTTCAAGGCAACCCGGTTACGCGGCTCGGGCACCACTTCGGTGTCTACCGTCGCCGAGTAGCGGCCCTGGGCAACATACTGGCGTTGCAGTTCGTTGCGCACGCCTTCAAGGGTGGCGCGCTGGAAGATTTCACCTTCGGCCAGGCCCGACTGTTTAAGACCTTTCATAAGGTCATCAGTGGAGATCGCCTTGTTGCCGTCAATGGTGATGCTGGAGACGGAAGGACGTTCGACAACCGTGATAACAAGCACATTGCCATCACGACCCAGTTGGATGTCCTGAAAGAACCCGGTTTTGAACAACGCACGAGTGGATTCCACCAGACGGCGGTCATCCGCTACTTCACCCACGTTCAGAGGCAACGCGCCAAACACGCTACCGGCGGAAACCCGCTGGAGGCCGTTGACACGGATATCAGAGATAGTGAAGGACTCGGCGTGAACTTCGGCGATCATCAGTACGGCGAGAACCGCAGTTAGCAGCAGACGTTTCATGAAGTCCTTTCTTATTCCAACTGGCAATAAACAAACTGCCGCAAAATGCGGCAGATTCGCAATTCAGCGAAGCGTTTACAGACGGCCCAGATCGTTGATCAAGGCAAGTAACATCACCCCGACCACCAAGCTGATACCGATCTGCATTCCCCAACCCTGCACCCGATCCGACAAGGGGCGACCACGCACCCACTCGATCAGATAAAACAACAAATGTCCCCCATCCAGTACAGGTATGGGCAACAAATTCAGAACCCCGAGGCTGATACTCAGATAAGCCAGGAAATTCAGGAAATCAGCAACACCCGACTGGGCAGAAGCGCCCGCCACTTTAGCAATGGTTATCGGTCCACTCAAGTTTTTTACCGAGAGCTCGCCGAACAACATTTTCTTGAGTGAGTCGAGCGTCAATATGCTCATGGTCCAGGTGCGTTTGGCCCCCTCCCCGATTGCCGCGAGCGGGCCATAGCTGACTTCACGGATCATCGATGGTGGCCAGTCGACACCTTTGACGCCGGCCCCCAGATAACCGGTTGCTGCCTTGCCTTCGCCACGCGCAGCCAGCGTGACCGGAATCTCTACCGGCACACCGTCGCGCTCGACATGCAAAACAATACGGGCTTGCGGATGTACCCGCACCCAGTCCACGACCTGCTGCCAGTCCTTGACCGGCTGATCGTCGATAGCCAGCAGCTTGTCACCGGTTTTAAGCCCGGCAGCCTGGGCAGGGCCTTTAGGGTCGAGTTCTGCCAGAACGGCTGGCAACTCGGGACGCCATGGGCGAATCCCCAACGACTTGATCGGATCCGGCTCATCAGCGCCCTTGAGCCAGTCTTTCAATACCAACTGACGGGACGTTTCAGCCGTTGTACCCGGCTCACGCACCACCACCTGCAACGAACCGCTTTCGCCCAGACGGCGAACCAGCTGCAGGTTGACGTTTGACCAGCCCGTGGTTGGCTCGCCATCGATGGAGACGATTTCCTGACCGGCAGTCAGCCCGGCCTGAGCCGCCAGGCTGCCGCTTTCCACTGCACCGATGACCGGCCGCACCTGCTGGCTGCCCATCATTGCCAGCACCCAGAAGAACGCCATGGCCAACATGAAGTTGGCAATTGGCCCGGCCGCAACGATGGCAATGCGCTGGCCTACGGTCTTGCGGTTGAACGATTGATCGCGCTGCTCGGCGGGCACTTCGCCTTCGCGCTCATCGAGCATCTTGACGTAGCCACCCAACGGAATGGCAGCAACTACAAACTCGGTGCCCTGGCGGTCATGCCAGCGAAGCAGAGGCGTACCGAAGCCCACGGAGAAGCGCAGAACCTTGACGCCACAACGGCGCGCCACCCAAAAGTGACCGAATTCATGAAAAGTGACCAGCACACCCAATGCCACCAGGGTGCCAACAATCATATAGAGCGCACTCATCTACTTTCTCCGCGATTCTGTCCGGTTCCGGCTCACATCACTTTCAGCCGTTACGACTCAACCACTGTTCAGCCAGCATCCGGGCTTTGCTATCTGCGGCAAATACCGCTTCCAATTCGTCGACGGCCACAACGGGCTCGCTGTTCAATACGTCTTCGATAATACGCGCGATCTGCGGATAACGAATTCGCCCGTCCAAAAAGGCGGCCACGGCAACTTCGTTTGCCGCATTGAGCATCGCTGGCGCGCTATTACCCGCCATGGCAGCCTCGCGAGCCAGACGCAAACAAGGGAAGCGTTGCTCGTCAGGGCGCTGGAAGTCCAGCCGCGCCACTGCAAACAGGTCCAACGACGCAACACCCGAGTCAATCCGCTCAGGCCAGGCCAGGGCATTGGCAATCGGCGTACGCATATCGGGGTTGCCCAACTGGGCCAGCACCGAGCCATCCACATAATCGACCAGCGAGTGAATCACGCTTTGCGGATGGATCACCACCTCGACCTGTTCCGGGCGCGCATCAAACAGCCAGCAGGCCTCGATCAGCTCCAGGCCTTTGTTCATCATGCTGGCCGAATCTACCGAAATCTTGCGCCCCATCGACCAATTGGGATGAGCACAGGCTTGATCCGGCGTGACATGCTCAAGCTCTGCCAGCGGCGTCTCACGGAATGGACCACCAGAGGCTGTCAGCAAAATCCGACGAACACCGACATTACCCAGGCCACGGGAAAAGTCCCGGGGCAAGCACTGGAAAATCGCGTTGTGTTCGCTGTCGATGGGCAGCAATACCGAACCGCTGCGACGCACGGCCTGCATAAACAGGTCGCCGGTCATCACCAACGCTTCTTTGTTGGCCAGCAGGATCTTCTTGCCGGCATTGACCGCCGCCAGTGTCGGGCGCAGGCCTGCGGCACCGACAATTGCCGCCATCACCGAATCCACTTCAGGAGCCGACGAAACCTGACACAAGCCCTCCTCACCTACCAACACCTCGGTATTGAGCCCGGCTGCGCGCAAATCCGCCTGTAACTGGCTGGCAGCACGCTCATCCGGCACCACGGCAACCTGCGGCCGGTGCTTGATGCACAAGGCCAGCAGTTCGGCGAGACGGCTGTAGCCTGTCAGGGCAAAGGCCTGATAGCGGTCAGGGTGACGCGCAATAACATCCAGGGTGCTCAGGCCAATGGAACCCGTAGCCCCCAGAACAGTAATCTGTTGTGGACGGTTCATGAAGCCGCCATCCACAGCAATACAGCAAATACCGGGATCGCCGCCGTCAGGCTGTCGATACGATCCAGTACACCACCATGGCCCGGCAGCAGGTTACTGCTGTCTTTGACCCCGGCCTGGCGTTTGAACATGCTTTCCGTGAGGTCGCCCACCACCGAAATCAGGACGATCACAGCAGCGCCCAGCAGTGCAACAAACATCTGCGAAGCGCTCCAGTCACGCACTATACCCACGACCGCGGTGATCAGCAGGCTGAGCAACAGACCGCCAAATACACCTTCCCAGCTTTTGCCCGGGCTGACCTTGGGGGCAAGCTTGCGCTTGCCGAATTTGCGCCCGGAAAAATAGGCACCAATATCTGCGCCCCATACCAGAACCATCACCGCCATGATCAGCCAGTTGCCCAGCGGCATCGCCTTGATCAGGACCAGCCCTTGCCAGGCCGGCAGCAGGATCAACAGACCGATCACCAGCCTGGCCGCAATACTCGACCAGTGCGCAGCCGATTGCGGAAAGGTCAGCACCAGAAAGGTCGCTGTCGCCCACCACAACACCGCCGCGCCCAGCACCCAGGGCGCCAGATCGGGGAATATATGCAGCCCCAACAGCAGCGCGGCCACTACTACAGCAAACAGCACCCGTGCACCTTGCGCCTCAAAGCCGGCAAGACGCGCCCACTCCCAGGCACCCAGGGTCACGACCAGGCCAATAAACAGCGCAAAGCCGCTGCCCTCGAGCAGGAAAAAGCCACACAAGGCAATTGGCAGCAAGATAAGTGCAGTGATGATTCTTTGTTTAAGCATTAAATCCGGGCTCCAGCCTCAACCTGCTCGCTCGTTTTACCGAAGCGGCGCTGGCGAGAAGCGAAATCAGCCAATGCGTGCTGCATGGCCTCGTGTTTGAAGTCCGGCCAGAACAGGTCGGAGAAGTACAACTCGGAATAGGCCAGCTGCCACAGCAAGAAATTGCTGATGCGGTGCTCGCCACCGGTGCGGATACACAGATCGGGCAATGGCAGATCACCCGTTACCAAACAGGTTTGCAGCAAACCCGGAGTGATATCCTCCGGCTGCAAGTGCCCTGTCTGGACTTGACGCGCCAACTGCTGCGCGGCCTGCGCGATATCCCACTGGCCACCGTAATTGGCGGCAATCTGCAAGACAAAGCGGCCTTCGCCCACTGTCATTGCTTCCGCTTCACGCATCGCCTTTTGCAAATCGGGATGAAAGCGCGAGCGGTCGCCAATGATCCGCAGGCTGATCTCGTTTTCGTTGAGACGCTTGGCCTCACGACGCAGCGCCCTGAAAAACAGGTCCATCAAGGCACTGACTTCAGCGGCGGGCCGCTGCCAGTTTTCACTGGAAAACGCGAACAGGGTCAGTACCTCGACCCCGGCTCCGGCACACACTTCAATGACCGCGCGAACTGCATCCACACCCGCTTTATGCCCGGCAACACCTGGCAGAAAGCGTTTTTTTGCCCAGCGATTATTACCGTCCATGATGATCGCGACATGTCGCGGAACAGATGACGGGTCAGCCTGCTTCGTCTTTTCCATAAAACGCCCTGACCCTTATACGGCCATCAGGTCCGCTTCTTTCTGCTTGGTGGCAACTTCGATATCCGCCACGGCCTTGTCGGTCAGCTTCTGGATATCATCAGCAGCACGACGCTCTTCGTCTTCGCTGATTTCCTTTTCCTTGACCAGGTCTTTCAATTGGCTCAAGGCGTCGCGACGGATATTGCGCACGGCAATACGGGCATCTTCAGCTGCATCACGGGCCTGCTTGGCGAAAACCTTGCGGGTTTCTTCAGTCAGGGCCGGCATGGAGATCAGCAGCAGCTCACCCAGGTTGGTCGGGTTCAGGTTCAGACCGGCGCTCTGGATGGCCTTGTCGACTGCGCCCAGCATGTTGCGCTCGAACGCTACAACTTGAAGGGTGCGAGAGTCTTTAACGGTGATGTTGGCGACCTGGCTGATCGGAGTATCCGAGCCATAGTAAGGCACCATCACGCTGCCCAGAATGCTCGGGTGAGCCTTGCCGGTACGGATCTGGCCAAATGCATGGGCCAGGGATTCCAGCGACTTCTGCATACGCGTTTGAGCGTCTTTCTTGATTTCGTTGATCATTGTTGACCTTCCTCGATCAGAGTACCTTCAGCGCCGCCATGGACAATATTAAGCAGGGCGCCGGGCTTGTTCATATTAAATACACGCAATGGCATTTTGTGGTCGCGGCACAGACAGATGGCCGTCAGGTCCATAACACCCAGTTTGCGATCCAGTACTTCATCGTAAGTCAGATGATCGAACTTCTCGGCATGCGGGTCTTTGAATGGATCTGCGGTGTACACGCCGTCAACCTTGGTTGCCTTGAGCACGACATCAGCGTCGATTTCAATGGCACGCAAGCATGCTGCCGAATCCGTCGTGAAGAAAGGATTACCGGTGCCTGCAGCGAAAATCACCACATCCTTGGCATTCAGGTGGCGCATGGCCTTGCGACGATCGTAATGATCGGTCACACCAACCATGGAAATGGCCGACATAACGATGGCGGAGATATTCGCACGTTCCAGCGCATCGCGCATGGCCAGGGCGTTCATCACGGTAGCCAGCATGCCCATATGGTCGCCAGTCACACGATCCATACCGGCGGCGCTCAATGCAGCACCACGGAACAGGTTGCCACCACCAATCACCAGTCCTACCTGAACGCCGATGCCGACCAGTTGGCCCACTTCCAGCGCCATGCGGTCGAGCACCTTGGGATCGATCCCGAACTCTTCAGAGCCCATCAGGGCTTCGCCGCTTAGCTTGAGTAGAATGCGTTTATAGCGAGCTTGATAACCACTGCCCTGCTGAGCCATTGCGAATCTCTCCTGCCGCGTTTTATAGATAATCTGTGCGAGGTCATTTTTCAACCCGCGCTTGTTCTAGCTGTGGCACTGCACAGCAGCACCATCGGAACACGATTTTGCAAACCGGTTCCGCCGAGAAGGAAAAATCCCCTCCCATTTGAAAAGAGGCTGCGCGCGTGAGCGGGCAGCCTCTTCGGGTCGACAGTTTAGAACCGTCTTATTGCTTGCTTGCAGCCACTTGAGCAGCAACTTCAGCAGCGAAGTCGTCAACTGGCTTCTCGATGCCATCACCTACTTTGAAGTAAGTGAAGGAAACGATTTCAGCGCCGGCTTTCTTGGCCAGATCGCCGACCTTGATTTCCGGGTTCTTGACGAACGCTTGCTCAACCAGGCTGGCTTCAGCCAGGAACTTGCTGATACGACCGGCAACCATTTTTTCAACGATTTCGGCTGGCTTGCCTTTGATCTTGTCTTCGTTGAGGCTCATGAACACGGTTTTTTCGCGTTCGATGGCATCAGCGGAAACTTGCGAAGGCAGCAGGAACTCAGGGTTGCTTGCAGCTACGTGCATGGCGATGTCACGAGCCAGCTCAGCGTTGCCGCCTTTCAGAGCTACAACAACACCGATCTTGTTGCCGTGCAGGTAAGCATCAACAACGTCACCTTCGATGCGGGCCAGACGACGGATGTTGACGTTCTCGCCTACTTTACCAACCAGAACCAGACGATCAGCTTCTTGAGCAGCGATCAGCGGAGCTGCGTCGGTCAGTTTGTCAGCGAACGCTTTTTCAACGCTGTCAGCAACGAATTTTTTGAAGTCGTCTTGCAGAGCCAGGAAGTCGGTTTGCGAGTTGACTTCAAGAATTACAGCCGACTTGTTGTCGTCTGCAACTTTAACTGCGATAGCGCCTTCAGCAGCAACGTTACCTGCTTTTTTGGCTGCCTTGATGGCGCCCGAAGCACGCATGTCATCAATGGCTTTTTCGATGTCGCCGCCAGCCTTGGTCAAGGCTTTCTTGCAGTCCATCATGCCTTCGCCAGTACGCTCACGCAGTTCTTTAACCAACGCTGCAGTAATCTCTGCCATTTCAAAATTCCTCTTGGATAGGTTTTCAACCATTCCACCCGACCGAACGGGCGTTCAATTCGTTTGAAGCGCACCCCGAATCAACCGTGCAGGTCGCCATCTGATACAGATACAACAAACAGGGTTACAACAAATGGATTTCGAGGTGGCAAAAAGGGGGCCAAGCCCCCTTTTTGCGTACTGAGTAAACGCTAGGCGTTAATTACTCAGCCTTCAACTACCGCTGCAGCTGGAGCTTCTTCGACGAAAACGTCGGTGCCGCCAGCAACGTGGTTACGGCCTTTGATCACAGCATCAGCCATCGCACCCATGTACAGCTGGATAGCGCGGATTGCGTCATCGTTACCCGGGATGATGTAGTCAACACCTTCTGGGCTGCTGTTGGTATCGACAACGCCGATTACCGGGATACCCAACTTGTTAGCTTCGGTGATCGCGATACGCTCGTGGTCAACGTCGATAACGAACAGAGCGTCTGGCAGACCGCCCATGTCCTTGATACCACCCAGGCTACGATCCAGCTTCTGCAGATCGCGAGTGCGCATCAGCGCCTCTTTCTTGGTCAGCTTGGCGAAAGTACCGTCTTCTGCCTGGATTTCAAGGTCACGCAGACGCTTGATCGAAGCACGAATGGTTTTGAAGTTGGTGAGCATGCCGCCCAACCAGCGGTGATCCACGTACGGCGAACCGCAACGTGCTGCTTCTTCAGCAACGATCTTGCCAGCGGAACGCTTGGTGCCGACGAACAGAATCTTGTTTTTGCCCTGGGCCAGGCGCTCAACGAAAGTCAGAGCTTCGTTGAACATTGGCAGGGTTTTTTCAAGGTTGATGATGTGGATCTTGTTACGCGCGCCAAAGATGTATTTACCCATCTTCGGGTTCCAGTAACGGGTTTGGTGACCGAAGTGCACACCGGCCTTCAGCATATCGCGCATGTTGACTTGGGACATGATAGTTCCTTAATAAGTCGGGTTAGGCCTCCACGTATCCCAACGACCAACCAGCAGCTTCAAAGCTGAAGGCACCCAGGTCATCGTGTCGACACGTGTGTGGGTTTGTGCTCTGCGGGCTATACCCGCAAAGCGGCGCATTTTATACCACAAGATGCATTAAAAACGAAGTGTGAATTCAGACTTTATTGCTAAAGCGTTGCCCTGCAAGGGCTTACGCCTGGCTTGCTCTTGCTTCTTGTCCAACAATACCACTTCCACCAGCAAAATATTCCAAACACCGAGCAAGCCCATAACAGCGTCGGAGCCAGACGGCCGCACAACACAACAAGTCTGACACCTGGGCCAGGGCCGCTTCTGAATTGACCGAACAGGCCGGCCGGTCGGCCGCCTCGGGGCGCAGTGCTTTTGATCTGCCTGCCCTCCCGGGAGGCCGAGAGGAGGTTCTGCGGAGTGGGTCGACCGGCATGGATGCCGGGAGAGCCGCGATGGGCCATGGATGGCCCGTGGCGGCGGGCCCACGGAGCAGAGCCGGAGCGAGGGAACCTGAGCGCAGCGAAGGCCGTACGATGGGGCGAGGACCTTTTGGTTCCTTTTGGGTCCTTCTGTACGGACCGGACACATGGTGGACACACGTGCGGGGACATGGTGGACACATTATGCCCCGTAGTCAGGTTTGCTCA
>NZ_WIWH01000047.1:0-38532 GCF_009600035.1 Pseudomonas sp. FSL R10-2964
GCGCACCACACCCATTGCCAGCCGTGGCGGCCCTGTGCCAACCCCGGCGGCTGCCGCACCCAAGCGTAAGGCTTACAAGCTGGTGGCTATCGGTACTTCAACCGGTGGGCCGGTGGCCTTGCAACGGGTACTGACGCAGTTACCGGGCAATTTCCCGGCGCCGATCGTGCTTGTGCAGCATATGCCGGCCGCGTTCACCAAAGCGTTTGCCGAGCGGCTGGACAAGCTTTGCCGCATCAGTGTCAAGGAAGCCGAGGACGGCGATATCCTGCGCCCCGGTCTGGCCTTGCTGGCACCTGGCGGCAAGCAAATGATGATCGACGGCCGTGGAGCCGTACGCATCCTGCCGGGCGATGAGCGCCTCAACTACAAACCGTGCGTGGATATCACCTTCGGCTCGGCGGCCAAATCCTTTGGTGACAAAGTTTTGGCGGTGGTATTGACCGGCATGGGCGCGGACGGCCGCGAAGGCGCGCGCATGCTCAAACAGGGCGGCAGCCAGGTATGGGCCCAGGACGAAGCCAGTTGCGTGATTTACGGCATGCCCATGGCCATCATCAAAGCCGGCCTGGCCGATGCGGTGTACAGCCTCGATGACATTGGCCGGCACCTGGCCGAGGCTTGCCACTGATGGACGTGCTCAGCCTGATTGGCATCATCATGGCGTTTGTCGCGATTATCGGCGGCAACTACCTGGAGGGTGGCCATCTGGGCGCTCTGGCCAATGGCCCGGCGGCGTTGATCGTGCTGGGCGGCACTGTGGGCGCGGCATTGCTGCAGTCGCCCATGAGTGCGTTCAAACGGGCAATGCAGACCGTGGTGTGGATTCTGTTTCCGCCACGTATCGACATGACGGGCGGTATCGACCGTGTCGTCAACTGGAGCCTTACGGCCCGCAAGGAAGGCTTGCTCGGCCTGGAAGGCATGGCCGATACCGAGCCCGACAGCTATTCGCGCAAGGGCCTGCAATTGCTGGTCGACGGAGTAGAGCCGGAAACCATTCGCAGCGTGCTGGAAGTCGACTACATGACCCAGGAAAGCCGCGATATCGAGGCCGCCAAGGTGTTTGAGAGCATGGGCGGTTACGCCCCGACCATCGGCATTATTGGCGCGGTCATGGGCTTGATCCACGTTATGGGCAACCTGGCCGATCCAGGGCAACTGGGCAGTGGCATTGCGGTGGCGTTTGTCGCGACCATTTACGGGGTGGCCAGCGCCAACCTGGTGTTGCTGCCCATTGCCAGCAAGCTCAAGGCCATTGCCATGCGCCAGTCGCTGTACCGTGAGATGTTGCTCGAAGGCATCCTGTCGATTGCCGAGGGCGAGAACCCGCGCTCCATTGAACTCAAACTTCAAGGCTTTACAGGTTAACTATGAGCCGGCGCCGTCGCCACGCGGATGAACACGTCAATCACGAACGCTGGCTTGTGTCCTACGCGGACTTCATCACCTTGCTGTTTGCCTTTTTCGTCGTCATGTACTCGATTTCTTCAATCAATGAGGGCAAGTACCGAGTGATTTCCCAGGCGCTGGTCGGTGTGTTCAATGACACCGAGCGCAGCATCAAGCCGGTGCCCATCGGTGAAGAGCGTCCGCTGACCACCCAGCCTGCCGAACCCTTGATAAAAGACAGCGAAAATACTGACGCCGGTTTGGGGCAGCGCCCCGATGACCCGCTCAAGACCATTGCCAATGACATCACCCATGCCTTTGGTGATTTGATCGCGTCCAAACAATTGACGGTGCGCGGCAATGAGCTGTGGGTCGAGATCGAACTCAACTCCAGCCTGCTGTTCGGCAGCGGTGATGCGATGCCCAGCAATGCAGCTTTCGAGATCATCGACAAAGTGGCCGTAGTACTCAAACCCTTTGAAAACCCGATACATGTCGAAGGGTTTACTGACGACCTGCCGATCCGGACCGCGCAGTACCCGACCAACTGGGAACTGTCATCGGCGCGCTCGGCAAGCATCGTGCGCATGCTCGCCATGCAGGGGGTCAGCCCCGGGCGCATGGCCTCGGTGGGCTACGGCGAGTTTCAGCCGGTGGCCAACAACGCTACGCCAGAGGGGCGCGCGCTCAATCGCCGGGTAGTGCTGGTGGTGTCGCGCAACCTTGAGGTACGCCGCAGCCTGACTGGCACGGGCACCGCCCATGCAACACCGGATGCCGCCTTGAAGCGGGCTGGCACACAAACTGCACCGCCACAGACACAGCCACTGGTTCGCGGGAATGCCGTCAATTCCCCGTCGCCAACCCTATAAATCTCGGCCGGCACGCATGCAGCCGGGAGGAACAACTGAATGAGAGTCTGGGCAGTAGCCAATCAAAAAGGTGGGGTCGGCAAGACCACCACATCCATCGCCCTGGCCGGTTTGCTGGCAGAGGCGGGCAAGCGCGTGGTGGTGGTCGATCTTGACCCGCACGGCTCCATGACCAGCTACTTCGGTTATGACCCCGATGGTCTGGAACACAGTGTCTACGACCTGTTTCTGCATCAGGGCCAGGTGCCTGAGGGCCTGGCCGCGCAATTGCTGTTGCCCACCAGCCACGAGAAAATTTCCTTGCTGCCGGCCACCACGGCCCTGGCGACCCTCGAGCGTCAGGCTCCGGGGCAAAGCGGCCTGGGCCTTGTGATTGCCCGCAGCCTGGCGCAACTGTGGCAGGACTATGACTACGCGATCATCGACAGCCCGCCGATTCTGGGTGTGTTGATGGTCAACGCGCTGGCGGCCAGCCAGCAGTTGATCATCCCGGTGCAAACCGAGCATCTGGCGCTCAAGGGCCTGGAGCGCATGGTGCATACCCTGCGCATGATCAACCGCTCGCGCCCCCAGGAGCTGCCGTTCTGTATCGTGCCGACGTTGTTCGACCGTCGTACCCAGGCGTCGATGAGTACCTTGCGAGTATTGCGCGATGTGTACCCCGAGACCCTGTGGCAGGGTTTTATCCCGGTCGATACTCGTTTGCGCGATGCCAGCCGTGCCGGGCAGACGCCTTCGCAGTTCGATGAGAAAACCCGTGGAGTGATCGCCTACCGTGCGTTGCTCAAGCACGTCCTCACCCGCCAGCTTGCACCGCAGGTGGCGTGAAGTGGGCGGGCATTCAAGTATCGGTCGGGTCTGGCCGATAACGACTACAGGTCTCTGTCGCGAGGCTGATGAGTGGGGCACTTTATGACGCAGCCAGTAGCACTTTCCAACCGCTCGCAAGTGGCCTTGCAGTCGTACCTCGACGACTTGCTGTTTGATGCAACCCAGGCACTGGAAGCGGCTGAACCCGCACCCGCGCAGCCGGAGGCGGAACCTGCCGCCGCGCAACCCATTGAAGCGCCGTTGGCGATGCCGGTGGAGCTGTCTGAGGTCGGTGTGCCTGCCGAGGCGCTGGCCCATCCGCTGGTTGAAGTCCATCGGCCCAGTGCCCCCGGGGCGCATTTGCCGGTTCCCGATGATGGTCGCCCGGCCTGGGCTGCCGAACCTTTCGAGTGCCTGCTGTTCGACGTGGCGGGGTTGACCCTGGCGGTGCCATTGGTGTGCCTGGGCTCGATCTACTCACTGGCCGGGCGTGAACTCACTCCGCTGTTTGGCCAGCCAGACTGGTTTCTGGGGATCCTGCCCAGCCAGAGCGGCAAGCTCAACGTGCTCGATACCGCGCGCTGGGTGATGCCTGAACGCTATCGCGATGATTTGCGCGAAGGGCTGCAATACGTGATTTCCGTACAGGGCTACGAATGGGGGCTGGCGGTGCATCAGGTCAGCCGTTCGTTGCGCCTGCACCCCAACGAAATCAAATGGCGTTCACAGCGCGGGCAACGGCCGTGGCTGGCGGGCACGGTGATTGAACACATGTGCGCATTGCTGGATGTGGAGCAACTGGCGGCATTGATCGCCAAGGGCAAGTCATAACAATAATCGTGGTCGATTCACCTGCGAGGGCGGATCGCCAGTTATCAGAATCGAGCAGTATTTCAGTCAGGGGTTTGGGGTATGAAACAGTCAGCGGCACAGGGTTCTGAAGATCCGATCCTGCAATGGGTTACCTTCAAGCTGGACAACGAAACCTATGGCATCAATGTGATGCAAGTGCAGGAAGTGCTGCGTTACACCGAAATCGCCCCGGTACCGGGTGCGCCTTCCTACGTGTTGGGTATTATCAACCTGCGCGGCAACGTAGTAACGGTCATAGACACGCGTCAGCGTTTTGGTCTGTACAACGCCGAAATCACCGATAACTCGCGCATCGTCATCATCGAAGCCGACAAGCAAGTGGTTGGGATTCTGGTCGATAGCGTGGCAGAGGTGGTGTATCTGCGTCAGTCCGAAATCGAAACGGCGCCTAACGTGGGCAATGACGAATCGGCCAAGTTTATCCAGGGTGTGTGCAACAAGAACGGCGAACTGCTGATTCTGGTTGAACTGGACAAAATGATGACCGAGGAAGAATGGTCGGATCTGGAGAACATCTGATTGATCCTTGAGGCGGCGGTAATCGTCCTGGGCCTGTTATGGGCCGTGACCCTGTGGCTGTTTGTCAGCCACGTGCGCCGTCAGCGGGTGCTTGTGGCGCAACAGGCTGCGGCCGATGAACAGCGAGACCGGCGCCTTCGGGAACTGGCGCGGCGCCTGGATACCTACCAGAACGGCAATGTGCAGATGGGCGAAGCCCTGCACGAATTGCGCGCCGTGGTTGCGCCGCTGCCCGAGAAGCTGACTCAGCTTGAGCAGCGTGACCCTACCAGCCTGTCGTTCAACCAGGCGGCGCGGCTGGTGAGCATGGGTGCCAGTGTCGATGAGCTGACCCAGGCATGCGGCCTGACCCAGGCTGAAGCCGAACTGATGAGCAAAATGTACAAGGGTTGAGTTGGGTGACTGACCGTAGCCGCTGAGGAGCGCAGCGAGCCTGCGCTCCTCAGCGGCTACAGATGACTGCCTGCAGTCTCCAGCAGCGCCCGCTGCAATACGTCTACCATCCGCAACCTTGGCCCTTGGGCAAGGCTGAGCAGCACAATTTCTCGGTCATAGCGCTTATCCCCGACCGGCTCAAGCACACAACTGCCGGTCCAGCGCTCAATTCCCGACCAGCATGGCACCAGACTCACCCCAAGGCCCTGTGCCGTGAGCAGGGCGATGGTTTCCAGTGCATCCAGATCGAGCAGGGCAGCGGGTGACAGGCTGTGATCCTGCAAATACTGCAGGGCATGGCGGCCGCCCCAGGCATCGGGGTCATACTGAATGTACGGGCAGTGTTGCAGGCGGGCGTCGATGCCTTGCGTGGAGGGTTCATTGGAAATAAACAGCAAAGGCTCCTTGCGCAGCACTACCACCTCGAAGGTTTTGCTCAGTGCAAAGGGCGGTGCGACCACTATCGCGGCATCCAGCTCATTGGCCTCCAGCGCCTGATACAGCGCGCGCGATGTGCCGGGCACTATGACCGGTTTCAGTTGCGGGGTTGAGCGGGTCAAGGCGCGCAAGGCCTGTGGCAGAAGCCCCGTGAGCACGGTTGAAATGGCGCCGATGCGCAAGGGGGCGGTCAGGCCCTGGCTATCGGCATCACCTGCCAGCAGCGCCACTTCATTGACGATGGCACGTGCCCGGGGCAGTAAATCCAGGCAGGCCAGGCTGGGTTTGGCCTCATGCCCGATGCGCACCAGAAGCTCCAGCCCGAGCTGGCGCTCAAGGGCCATAATGCGCTGGCTGACGGCGGCGGCAGTGAGGTTTTCCAGGCGTGCTGCCCTGGCAATCGAGCCGCAATCCACCACGGCGATCAGGCTTTTGAGGTAGCGCGTATCCATAAGAATTTCTTTCTTTCACGGATAAAATAACAGGTTAGTTCTATTGAAGACGGCAATGCATCATTGGCGCAAGGGCCATCTGGCCTGTTCCGGTTTCAGGAGGTCACTGTGCAATCGCTTTTTCATTTCGCCTATCACGTTCACGACCTGGTCTCGGCGCGGCGCTTTTATTGCGACGTGCTGGGCTGTGCTGAGGGGCGCAGCACGGAGAGCTGGGTAGATATCGACTTTTTCGGCCATCAGTTGTCGTTGCATCTGGGCGAGCCGTTTTCCGTTAGCAATACCGGGAAAGTCGGCGAGCACCGGGTGCCCATGCCACATTTTGGCGTGGTACTGGCCATGCCCGACTGGCACGCTCTCAAAGAACGCCTGCTGAGCCGTGACGTGCAGTTTGTACTGGAGCCGACCCTGCGCTTTGCCGGGACAGCGGGGGAGCAGGCGACGATGTTTTTCCTCGACCCCTCGGGCAATCCCATTGAGATCAAGGGTTTTGCCGATTGGGCAGCGGTATATGCCGTGTAACACAGCCATAATCCGAGGTTAAACATCACATGAGCTTTCTTGACACTGCAGATGCCTGCGCGATCGCCGAACACGTACGCAAGGCGCTGCTTGGCCCCGAGCAGGTGGCTGAGCATTTTCTGGCGCAAAGCAATGCCCGCGAACCTGCAATCCAGGCGTTTGCCGCGTTCGATGCGCAGTGCGTACGTAAACAGGCGCTGTGCCTGGGCAGCCCGCAGATCAATGGTTTATTGGCCGGTGTGCCGGTGGGGGTCAAGGACATCATTGATACCGGCGACCATCCGACTGCATTTTACTCGCCGATCTACGCCCACAACCGGCCCTCGCGGGATGCCCATGTGGTTGCGCTGCTGCGTCAGGCCGGGGCGGTGATCATGGGTAAAACCCATACCACTGAATTTGCCTATATGCACACGGGGCCGACGCGTAATCCCCATGACCTGCAGAGGACGCCGGGCAGCTCCAGTGCCGGCTCTGCTGCGGGCATGGCCGCGGGTTTTTTCCCCCTTGCCCTGGGCACGCAAACGGCGGGCTCGCTGCTTAAGCCTGCATCCTATTGCGGGTTATATGCCTTCAAGCCGTCCCATGGGCTGGTTTCCCTGGAAGGGGTCAAGCCCCTGGCGCCGAGCTTCGACACCCTGGGCTGGTATGGCCGTTCGGTTCGTGACCTGGCGCTGCTCGCCCGGGTACTGGTGCCCGGCTTGCCGCAAACGAACGGGGAGAATGGCGCCCGATCATTCGGGTTTTGTCGTACGTCGCGTTGGGATCAGATCGATCCTCCGGTGGCTAAGGCCTTGCTGGCAGCTATGGAACAATTGAAAACCGCAGGCCACAGCGTCACCGAGGTGATACTGGAGGACGAGTTTGCCAGTGTTTTCGATGATCATCAGTTGATCAATGACTGCGAGGGTGCCCGTTCACTGAGCAAGGAGTGGCAATCGAACCCCGAGCAACTGAGCCCGCAAGTGCTGGCCATGATTGATAGGGCGCGGGCCACCAGTTGGCAGCAGGAAACGGCAGCGAAGGCTCGGCTGGCGGCGTTGGCGCCGGTGTTGAAGGAGCATTTCGAAGCCTTTGACGCGATGCTGGGTGCCACCTGCGGCATGGTTGCGCCACTGGGGTTGCAGAGCACCGGGCCATCAGACTTCTGCAAGTTCTGGATGGCATTCGGCCTGCCCCAGCTCAATATTCCGATGCCCCGGGCGTCGGGGGAGCTGCCAGTGGGGCTGCAACTGATTGGCGGGTTTCGCCAGGACAGTAGGCTGCTCGAAGCGGCGCAGCAGGTGGATAGCGCCCTGCGCTCAACGCCCGGTCTGTAGCAGCTGCCGAAGGCGATAGAGCGTTCAACGGGGAGGGATGTCGCGTTCCTCCGGCTCGGTCTGGGGGGCAAAACCCTCTGGGAATTTACCTTTAAGCTGCCAGGCAAAGGCAATGATCTCTGCCAGTGTGCGGTACAGCTCTTGCGGGATGCTGTCACCCAATTCCATGCGCGCCAGTAATTTGACCAGCTCGGCATTTTCATAAATAGGCACTTCGTGTTCACGGGCCAACGCCAGGATGGCTTCGGCCAGTTCGTCATCGCCCTTGGCGGTGAGGGTAGGGGCCTGTTTGCCGTCGTATTTGAGGGCAATCGCCTGGCGCGGTTCTGCAGGTGTATTCATGCGGTTTCATCGACCCAGCGTTGTTCCAGACGGGTATGGCCACTTTGCGGCGGGATGCCTTGATGGCAATCCAGATCGGTCACGCTCAACCCGGCATCACTCAGACGCTGACGCAAGTTGCCCAGCTGACTTTCGATCAGGCGGGCGGTGTATGCCTGTTCGGCCCAGAGCTGGCCCGACAGGTTGCCCCGCAACAGCTGCGCCTGCACATGCAGCGGGCCCAGGGGGGCGAGGTCGAAGGCCAGCTCCACGCGCCATAGTTGATCCTTGATCTCCCGGGATTCGGTTTTGTCTTGCGCTTGTTTTTCCGGCGGGTCTTCACGCTGGAACTTGACCTGCAAAGGTACGATGTCGTGAGCATTGCGCATGGGGATTTCCAGTTGCCAGGTGGTCAGTACACCACCCTCGGCCGTGCGCCCACTCTGTTCAAGGCTGGACAGCTGATGGCTTTGCAGCCGCGAGACAGCTGCTGCTGCCAGTTTCAGCAAGTTCTCCAGGCTGTCTTCACCTTCACCGTTCTGCAGCAAGCGCTGGGGCAAGGGGAAGCCGCCGGGCTGTGGTTTGGCGCTGACCTGGCCGAGCATGCCCAGGGCATTACGCACAAAAGTCGGCAAGGCCTGGGCCTGGGTGCTGGCAGCCATGCCGGGGTTGAAACTGGTGCTTGACGGCAGACCGGGCAGGATCTGCGCAATAAGGCGCAGCAAGGTAGCTTTCATGTCAGGGGCCTGTGCCGGGGTTTGCCCGGTCAGCAGTCGGGCCTCCAGAAATGCCCCGCTGTTGAGCAGGGCATCACCCAGGCCTTTGGCGTTGCTCAGTTGGTAGGGCGTAGGCAAACCGGCTAATAGTTTGTCGATGGATGCACGCAGCTCAGCAGGCATGTCGGCTGTGGCCGGCAGTTTTTGCAGGGCGTTGAAAAGGCCCTCCAACGAGCCTTGCCGGCTCTGTTGTGTTGCCAGTTGTTGCGCCACAGCCAGTTGTTCCTGGCGCCCGCTCAGCGGCACAAACTCGAGGCTCTGCGGGCCGTCCACACGGGCGCTAAGCAAGCTGCCGATACGCAAGGGCAGCGGGCTGTCCAGGGTCAGGGTCGTGCCGCTCAGTGCGCTGTTGAGCAAGGTCACCAGTGACCGATAAACCGTCGGTTGCCCTGCGGGCTGCGCCAGGGCCTGAGTGGTCAGTACCTTGCCTTGCAGCAGCGTGCCCACTGGCAACTGTCGGGTATCGAGGCGGGTGAGAGTGGCGACGCTGCTGCTCAGGGCCTGTTGCAGGCTGATCGCAAGGTTTCCCGCAGAAGGCTGGGTCACGGCCAGTTGGGTGCCCAGCGGCAAGGGAAAATTGCTGCTGGCCTGCACGTTGGTTTCGCGGCCACTGGCCAGGGTCAACTTGAGCAAAAGCTGGAAGCTCAGATCGTTTTGCTTGAGTGACAGCACCTCGGCCTGGGCACTTTGGCCGGGCTTTATCAGGCCCTCTGCGGGCTGCAGCAACTTGAGCACTTCACCGCCCACAAGCCCCTGACGCACACTGCTGGGGGCGGATTGTGGGATGGGTGGAATATTCATGTCGCCTTTCATCGTAACAACCTGTCGAAATTGCCCTCTTTAGCGTAGGACATGGCATGTATAATGCTGCCCCGTCGTTCAGAGCGCCTAAAAAACATAACAATTGTTTGATCCAGCTCTCTGAATCAGGCCGCAAATGCATTTATCCTGCATCATTTTAACGGCCATGCCTGCGCCGACTTGAACCGTGAAGGCCTCAATTACGTGACCAGCCCTCTTTTAGAAGCCGTAGCGCTCGCTTGTGAGCGTGACTGGCGGATGCTGTTCGAACACCTCGAATTGCGTCTGAGCAGCGGCGACATGCTGCAAATCAGCGGCCCCAACGGCAGCGGCAAAACCAGCCTGCTGCGCTTGTTGGCGGGCCTGATGCAGCCAACGGCTGGCGAAGTACGGCTTAACGGTATGGCCCTGAGCGCCCAACGTCATGAATTGACCAGCAACTTGCTGTGGATCGGCCATGCGGCGGGGATCAAGGATTTGCTCACGGCCGAAGAAAACCTCAGTTGGCTGTGCGCCTTGCATCGCCCGGCAACCCGTGATGCCATCTGGGCTGCGTTGCACGAGGTCGGCTTGCAGGGCTTTGAGGATGTGCCGTGCCACACCTTGTCGGCAGGGCAGCAGCGCCGTGTGGCGCTGGCCCGCCTGTATCTGGACAGCCCGCCGTTGTGGATTCTCGACGAGCCGTTTACCGCGCTCGATAAACAGGGCGTGGCGCAACTCGAAGAACACCTGGCCCGCCACTGCGAAAGCGGCGGCATGGTGGTGCTCACCACGCACCATACCTTGACCCGGATGCCGGCCGGTTACCGCAATATCGACCTGGGGCAGTGGGCTGTATGAGTGTGTTTGCCGTATTGGTGGCGCGCGAAGCGCGTTTGCTGTTCCGTCGCCCGGCCGAATTGGCCAACCCGTTGGTGTTCTTCGCGATTGTCATCGCAATGTTTCCGCTGGCCGTTGGCCCGGAGACGAAATTGTTGCAAACCTTGTCTCCAGGACTGCTGTGGGTCGCGGCCCTTTTAGCGGTTTTGCTCTCGCTGGACGGGCTTTTCCGCAGTGATTTCGAGGACGGATCGCTTGAGCAGTGGGTCCTTTCGTCGCACCCCCTGCCTCTACTGGTACTGGCCAAGGTGCTGGCACACTGGGCGTTTTCCGGTCTGGCGCTGGTGATCCTGTCACCCCTGCTGGCCCTGATGCTCGGGCTGCCGGTGGCGTGCCTGCCGGTGTTGCTGATGTCGTTGCTGCTGGGGACGCCAGTGTTGAGCCTGCTTGGTGCCGTGGGCGCTGCCCTGACCGTGGGCCTCAAGCGCGGCGGCTTGCTGCTGGCGCTGCTGATTTTGCCTTTATATATCCCGGTATTGATCCTTGGTAGTGGCGCCCTGCAGGCGGCATTGCAAGGCATGCCTGCAACCGGTTATTTGCTGTGGCTTGGTAGCCTGACCGCCCTGGCTGTAACCCTGACACCTTTTGCAATAGCTGCCGGCCTGAAAATCAGCGTCGGCGAATAATGAGGTCTGGCCTGCGTGGGCCAGTAAAGACCCTGGCTGGCATGACAGCACACCTGTCGTGACCGGCACCGTGATGGAAGCAGCGTGATGAACTGGACTTGGTTTCACAAACTCGGCTCGCCCAAATGGTTCTATGCCATCAGTGGGCGGCTGTTGCCGTGGTTAAGCATTGCCGCCGTGTTGCTGATCACCTGCGGGGTGGTCTGGGGCCTGGCCTTTGCACCGCCGGACTACCAGCAGGGCAACAGCTTCCGCATCATCTATATCCATGTTCCTGCGGCCATGCTGGCGCAATCCTGCTACGTGATGCTGGCGGTGTGCGGTGTGGTAGGGCTGGTGTGGAAGATGAAAATCGCCGACGTGGCCCTGCAATCCGCCGCACCCATTGGCGCCTGGATGACAGCCGTGGCGCTGGTCACCGGTGCGGTGTGGGGCAAGCCGACCTGGGGCTCGTGGTGGGTCTGGGATGCGCGTCTGACCTCGATGCTGATTCTGCTGTTTCTGTACTTCGGCCTGATTGCCCTGGGCAACGCCATCACCAATCGCGACAGTGCGGCCAAGGCCTGCGCGGTGCTGGCGATTGTGGGCGTGATCAATATTCCGATCATCAAGTACTCGGTGGAGTGGTGGAACACCCTGCACCAGGGCGCGACCTTCACCCTGACCGAAAAACCGGCCATGCCCATGGAAATGTGGATGCCGCTGTTGCTCACGGTGCTGGGCTTTTATTGCTTCTTTGGCGCGGTGCTGCTGTTGCGCATGCGTCTTGAGGTGCTCAAGCGCGAGGCCCGCAGCACCTGGGTCAAGGCTGAGGTGTTGAAGGCTCTGGAGGGTGCGCGATGAGTTTTGCTTCTTTTGGCGACTTTCTCGCCATGGGCCATCACGGGGTATATGTCTGGTCGGCCTATGGCATTTGCCTGGCGGTGCTGGGGTTGAACGTGGCACTGCCAATCATGGCGCGCCGGCGTTATCTGCAACAAGAGGCGCGTCGTTTGCGTCGGGAGAATTCGAAGTGAATCCGCTGCGCAAAAAACGCTTGATCATCATCCTGGCGATTCTGGTAGGGGTCGGCGCTGCCGTGGCCCTGGCCCTGAGCGCCTTGCAGCAGAACATCAACCTGTTTTACACCCCGACCCAGATCGCCAATGGCGAAGCGCCATTGGATACCCGGATCCGTGCCGGCGGCATGGTCGAAGACGGTTCGCTCAAGCGTTCAGGTGACTCGCTGGACGTGCAGTTTGTGGTCACCGATTTCAACAAGTCGGTGACCATCCAGTATCGCGGCATCCTCCCGGACTTGTTCCGTGAAGGGCAGGGCATCGTCGCGCTGGGCAAGCTCAATGCCCAGGGTGTGGTGGTGGCTGATGAAGTGCTGGCCAAACACGACGAAAAATACATGCCGCCCGAAGTGACCAAGGCGCTGAACGAAAGTGGCCAATCCGCGCCTGTGCCTGCAAGTGAGGGTAAGTACTGATGTCTGGACTCTATATTCCCGAATTGGGCCATCTGGCCATGATTCTGGCCCTGTGCTTTGCCATTGTGCAGGCCATCGTGCCGCTGCTGGGCGCCTGGCGCGGCGACAAATTGTGGATGAGCCTGGCGCAACCCGCTGCCTGGGGGCAATTTGCCTTCTTGTTGTTCTCCTTTGCCTGCCTGACCTATGCCTTTATGGCCGATGACTTTTCGGTGGCGTACGTAGCCAGCAACTCAAACAGCGCGCTGCCCTGGTACTTCAAGTTCAGCGCGGTGTGGGGTGCCCACGAAGGCTCGCTGCTGTTGTGGGCGATGATCCTCGGTGGCTGGACCTTTGCCGTGTCGATCTTCTCGCGGCAGCTGCCACAAGTGATGCTGGCGCGTGTGCTGGCGATCATGGGCATGATCAGTGTCGGCTTCCTGCTGTTTTTGATCCTGACCTCAGATCCTTTCGTGCGCTTGCTGCCGCAGATTCCTTCGGATGGCAACGACCTTAACCCGCTACTGCAGGACATTGGCCTGATTGTTCACCCGCCAATGCTGTACATGGGCTATGTCGGTTTCTCCGTGGCTTTTGCCTTTGCCATTGCTGCCTTGCTCGGCGGTCGGCTGGACGCAGCCTGGGCGCGCTGGTCGCGTCCATGGACCATCGTGGCATGGGCCTTCCTCGGCATCGGCATCACCCTGGGTTCATGGTGGGCTTATTACGAGCTTGGCTGGGGCGGCTGGTGGTTCTGGGATCCGGTAGAAAATGCTTCGTTCATGCCATGGTTGGTGGGTACGGCGCTGATTCACTCGCTGGCCGTGACCGAAAAACGTGGTGTGTTCAAGAGCTGGACAGTACTGCTGGCGATAGCTGCGTTTTCCCTGAGCCTGCTGGGTACGTTCCTGGTGCGTTCCGGCGTGTTGACCTCGGTGCATGCGTTCGCTTCCGACCCAGAGCGCGGCGTATTCATCCTGATCTTCCTGCTGTTTGTGGTCGGCGGTTCGCTGACCCTGTTTGCCCTGCGTGCGCCAGTGGTGAAAAGCCATGTCAGCTTCAAGCTGTGGTCCCGTGAGACCCTGCTGTTGGGCAACAACCTGATCCTGGTGGTGGCCGCGTCGATGATTCTGCTCGGCACCCTGTACCCACTGATTCTGGATGCCATCAGTGGCGCCAAGATGTCGGTGGGCCCGCCGTACTTCAATGCCCTGTTTATCCCGCTCATGGCTTTGCTGATGGTGGTGATGGCCGTCGGTGTGCTGGTGCGCTGGAAAGACACTCCGGTCAAATGGTTGTTGGGCATGCTCACCTCCGTACTGCTGGGCAGCGCCGCGCTGTCGGCAATTGCCGGAGTGGCCTATGGCGACTTCAACTGGGCGGTGCTGACCACCTTTATGCTGGCGGCCTGGGTGCTGCTGGCCGGGGTGCGTGACATCGGTGACAAAACCCGTCACAAGGGCTTGATCAAAGGCGTGCGCAGCCTGACCCGCAGCTACTGGGGCATGCAGATTGCCCACCTGGGTATCGCCGTGTGTGCGCTGGGGGTGGTGTTGTCGAGCCAGCACAGTGCCGAGCGCGACTTGCGCCTGGCACCGGGCGAGTCGATGGAGCTTGGCGGTTATCACTTTATTTTTGAAGGCGCCAAGCACTTCCAGGGTCCGAACTTTACGTCTGACAAAGGCGCCGTGCGTGTCATCCGCAATGGCAAGGAAGTCAGCGTACTGCACCCGGAAAAACGCCTCTACACGGTGCAGAACTCGATGATGACCGAAGCCGGGATCGACGCCGGTTTCACCCGTGACCTCTATGTTGCTCTGGGTGAGCCCCTGGACAACGGCGCCTGGGCTGTGCGGGTGCATGTGAAACCGTTTGTGCGCTGGATCTGGTTTGGCGGTCTGCTCACAGGCTTTGGTGGATTGCTGGCAGCGATGGATCGTCGCTACCGGGTCAAGGTGAAAAGCCGCGTGCGTGAAGCATTGGGCATGACAGGAGCCACGGCATGAGACGTTGGTTGATGCTGGTCCCGCTGGCCGTTTTTCTCGGTATGGCGTGGTTTCTCTACCGGGGCTTGTATCTGGACCCGACCGAGCTGCCGTCGGCGATGATCGACAAGCCGTTCCCGGCCTTCAGCCTGCCTTCGGTGGAGGGGGACAAAACCCTCACCGAAGCTGACCTCAAGGGCAAGCCTGCGCTGGTCAACGTGTGGGCCACCTGGTGCATTTCATGCCGGGTCGAGCACCCGGTGCTGACCAAACTGGCCGATCAGGGTGTACTGATCTACGGCGTGAACTACAAAGACGTCAACGAAGATGCGAAGAAGTGGCTTAAGGATTTCCACAACCCTTATCAGCTGGACATCAACGACGCAGACGGCTCCCTGGGCCTGAATCTGGGCGTGTACGGCGCTCCTGAGACATTCCTGATCGACAGCAAGGGCATCATCCGCCACAAGTTTGTCGGCGTGATCGACGAGACCGTGTGGCGTGAGCAGCTTGCGGGTAAATATCAGGCACTGGTTGACGAGGCCAAACCATGAAGCGCTGGCTAGCCGCCGTGGTTTTCGGTTTGACCCTGACCGGGGTTGCCCATGCCGCCATCGATACCTACGAGTTTGCCAACGACGCCGAGCGCGACCGTTTTCGTGAGCTGACCAAGGAACTGCGCTGCCCCAAGTGTCAGAACCAGGACATCGCCGACTCCAACGCCCCTATTGCCACCGACCTGCGCCGCGAGATCTATCGCATGCTCGGTGAAGGCAAGGACAACCAGCAGATCCTCGATTTCATGGTCGCCCGCTACGGCGATTTCGTGCTCTATAAACCGGCCCTGACCCGCAAGACCGCAGTGCTCTGGTTTGGCCCGCTGGCCCTGCTGGTGGGCGGTCTGGTGGTGATTGGCGTCATCGTCGGGCGCCGTCGACGTACAGAGCAGACCGAAGGTTCGGACACACTTTCTGCCGAGGAGCGCAAGCGCCTCGACACTTTGCTGGATAAAACCAAAGATGATTGATTTCTGGCTCGCAGCAGGCTTGCTGCTACTGATAGCCCTCAGCTTTTTATTGATCCCGGTATTGCGCGGGCGCCGTGCCCAGCGCGAAGAAGACCGTACCGCTTTGAACGTTGCCTTGTATCAAGAGCGGGTGGCCGAGTTGCAAGCCCAGCGCGAAGAGGGCGTGTTGACCGCTGAACAGTTCGAAACCGGCCGCGCCGAAGCGGCCCGCGAATTGCTCGCGGACACCGAAGGTGTGGCGCCGGGGCGGGTGTCCAGTCTGGGCAAGGCCATTCCGTTGTTGGCCGCAGTGCTGGTGCCGGTGCTGGGCTTGAGCCTGTACCTGCATTTTGGTTCCAGCGACAAGGTCGAATTGACCCGCGAGTTCTCCCAGCCGCCGCAATCCCTTGAAGAAATGGTCGCGCGCCTTGAGCGTGCCGCGGCTGCGCAACCTGACTCGGCCGAAGGCCTGTACTTCCTGGGCCGTGCCTATATGGCACAAAACCGTCCTGCGGATGCGGCCAGGGTGTTCGAACGCGCGGCCAACCTGGCCGGTCGTCAGCCCGAGTTGCTGGGCCAGTGGGCACAGGCGCAGTACTTTGCCGACGATAAAAAGTGGAGCGACAAAATCCAGGCGCTGACCGATGAAGCCTTGAAGGCCGACCCGAAGGAAGTCACCAGCCTGGGCCTGCTGGGCATCGCCGCCTTCGAGGACCAGCGCTTTGAACAGGCCATTGGCTACTGGCAACGGTTGATGACCGAACTGCCCGAAGGCGACGCCTCCCGCGCGGCGCTGGAAGGCGGTATTGCCAAGGCCCGTGAGCAACTGCAGGCCCGCGGCGGCAAGGTTGAAACTGCACCTGTGGCCAAGGCGATGGCCTCGATCAAGGTCAACGTGGATCTGGCCGATGCGGTCAAGGCCAGCGCCTTGCCGGGTGATAGCGTGTTTATCTTTGCCCGTGCGGTCTCCGGCCCGCCGGCACCGTTGGCGGTCAAGCGCGTGACTGTGGCGGACCTGCCGATCACGGTTGAGCTGGGCGATGTCGACGCAATGATGCCGCAATTGAAACTGTCCAACTTTCCTGAAGTCCAATTAATGGCACGCATCTCCCGTGCTGGCCAGCCAACAGCAGGCGAGTGGGTAGGGCGCATCCAGCCGCTGTCCAGCAGCACTCGGGAGCTGCAACAACTGACCATCGACAGCCCGGATAAATAAATGCCCCGAATGTGGTAGCGGGCTTGCTCGCGATGCAGACGACGCGGTCCTCCAGTGAATCCGCATTGATTGAATCGCGAGCAAGTCCGCCGCCACAGGGGGTCTTAGCTGACTTACAAGAGAAGCCGCCATGGCCGTATTCGCCCGTATCACCTTGCTCGCGCTAGCTCTAGGCCTGAGCGCCTGTGCGGTTCAACAGCCTTACGAACCGCCTGCGCCAACAACGCCGATGCCGCAGCCGACACCCCAGCCCTCGGGCAAGCCCCTGCCGGACATGCCGATTCCCAAGGCGCCAAAACCGTTGCCGCGCACCTCGGCGACCTTTGCGCCGCCGCCGGGCGGGCCTAGCCACTGGGATGCGCGTCTGGGCGTGTATGTGCTGGATAACCAGACCAACGTCTTCTACCGCCAGCGCGCCTACTACCGCTGGGACAACGGCTGGAGCCGCGCGGTGAGCCCCAACGGGCCGTGGGAAGAGACCGATATCAGCGGCGTACCGCCGGGGTTGAGTCGGCAGTTCAAGTAAAGCCAAGCGGCGACCTTCGGGTCGCCGTTTTGGTTTGGGGCTGTGGTTAAAACGCCGCCTTGCCCACCGATGCACCACCATCGACAAACAGCGTCTGGCCGGTAATAAAACCGCTGCTCTCAGACAGTAGAAAGGCAATCGCCGAGGCGATTTCTGCGGGCTGGCCCAGACGTGCCATTGGCACGCCTGCCAGATAGCGTGCTTCGCCCGCGGAGCCGGGCGGGTTGTTGGCGCGGAACAGCTTCGTCTCGGTCGGGCCGGGGGCCACGGCGTTTACGGTTATGCCTGTTTGTGCCAGTTCCAGTGCCCAGGAGCGGGTAAAGCTGACCAGCGCCGCCTTGGCTGCGGCATAGGCCGTACGCTGGGTGATGCCGAGTACGGTCAGGCTGGAAATATTCACGACTCGCCCCCAGCCCCGGCTGCGCATGCCGGGCAATAACGCCTGGGTGGCCTGCAGCGCCGAATGCAGGTTAACTCGCATGACGTCATCGAATGCATCCAGATCAATTTCGCCCAATGCTTGCGGGCGCACCAGGCCGACGTTGTTGACCAGCCCGTCGAAGGCGAAACGTTCGCTGAGTTCCTTGAGTACCTGTGCGCTGCGTTCGCGGTCGGCCAGATTAAGGGCGACCAGTGTGCCGGGGAAATCCGGGTCGTCTGCATTGCGGGCTATGCCCACCACGGTGTGGCCTGCCTGGGCCAGATGTTCGCACAACGCGCGACCGATGCCTTTGCTGGCGCCGGTGACAAGGTAGGTACGTTGGGTCATGGTGTGCTCCCTATTTAAAGACGGTGAGCATGATACCTTGGCAAGCGCTTGTGGGAGCGGGCAGGTTTGCGAGGCGCTTTTAGTGGCGGCCTGTCTCGGCCTCTTCCGGTCACCCCCTAAATCTGTATACTTCTTTTCCGTTCGTGTCAGGGCTTTGTGCATCTGATACAGGACTTATCTCCCGGCACCTTGCCGGCCATTGCTGCAAGCACCGGCTCAACGTGCTAGCGCACGCTTTGCCTTTTGACCTGGGACGCCTCTTGCGTTCCGTCACTTGCCAGCCATCACTTTGACAACCCACGGACCGCTGTCCGCTATCGCCTGCCTGTCAGGAAACCCGGGTTGTTGCACCTGCCGATTTCGGCCTTTCGTTGCGTCTGTAACGACTGTGTGCGCATAAGAAAGGAGAAAGGAATGTTCCAACTTTCCACCCTCACCGTGTTGCTGCTTCTGTTCTGTTTTTATGGCCTGACCTTTTTGGTGTCGTTGCGCGTGGGGCGCAAGGACGAAAACGTCGACGGCTATATGGTCTCCAATAACTCCATCGGCTTTGGCATGTCGGCCGCCAGCATGACGGCCACCTGGATCTGGGCCGCTTCCTTTTACGCCGCCGCCAGTGCGGGCTACAAGTTTGGTCTCTCGGGGGCGTTGCACTATGGCTTCTGGGGCGCGCTGATGATTCTGTTTATCTACCCCTTTGGCCGGCGTTTCCGGCAACTGGCGCCCAAGGCCCACACCCTGGCGGAGATCATGCACGCACGGCACGGGCGTTCCAGCCAGATGATTCTGGCGGGCTCCAATATCGTCGGCAGTCTGATCAGCCTGATGGTCAATTTCACCGCCGCCGGGGCACTGGTCGCGGTGCTTTCGCCGCTGAGCTTTACCCATGGTGTGCTTATCGCCGGTGTCGGGATTCTGACTTACACCATCTGGTCAGGGTTTCGCTCATCGGTGCTTACTGATTTCGGCCAGCTATTCGCCATGATCTTCGCTGCGGTGGTGATTATTCCGATTATTTTCTTCCAGTTGGGCGGCCCTGAAATCTTCGCCCAGGGCATGCCGAGGATCACCCCCGAGCAAGCCAGCTTCTATTCGAAAACCGCGATTCTGGAGCAGGGCGCACCTTACTTCGTGGCCGTGCTGGCCTACGCCATTGGTAACCAGACCATCGCCCAGCGGCTGTTTGCCGTGCGTGAAGACTTGATGAAGTCGACATTCGTCACCGCCACCATCGGTTATGCCTCGATTGTGATCGGGCTGGGCATGCTGGGGTTTCTGGCCCTGCTGGCAGGTATCGAGCCGCAGGATGGCGACCTCAATAACCTGATCCCGCAAATGGCCTCGACCTACTTGCCGCCGTTTGCGGTGGGGCTGTTTTTCATCATGGTGATCGGTTCGCTGTCGTCCACGGCGGATTCCGACCTGTCCGCCTTGTCGGCGCTGGTGATGACTGACGTGTATGGCAAGAACATAGCCAAGGGCAAACCCAATCCAAAAACCATGTTGTTTGTCGGGCGCCTGACCATGGTGCTGGCAACCATGCTGGCGATGATTTTTGCCAGCATGAAACTCGATATCCTGACCATGCTGATTTTTGTCGGCGCGCTATGGGGCGCGATTGTCTTTCCTGTTATTGCCAGCCTGTATTGGCAGCGGATTACCAACGCGGCCTTTACCAGTGCAGCGATTGCCGGGTTTGTGATGTTTTTGGTCGCCCGCTTCGAATTGTTGCAGATGCAAGGTGCGGTGGCGCTGTTCTTCGAACTCTGTGCCTCGATCGGCGGCGGGGTGGTGATTGGCCTGATGGCGTTCGGCTTTTTTGGCAAGCGCGTGGGCTTTGTGATGGGCGGATTGGCGTTCTTGGTACTGGCGCCATTCGCGTTCGGTTTTCTCCGCGATTACCCGGTGTTGCTCAGTTCATTGACCGCTTACGGTGTCAGCACCGTGGTGTGTGTGCTGGTGAGCTTGCTGGCCAATGAAACCTTTGATTTTGACTGTATCAACGAACGTGTTGTGGCCTTCCACCACACCGTCGAACCTGCCACTGAAAAAGGAGCCACCCCATGTCCAGTTTCGCTTTGACCCTGTATGTCCTGATCTGGCCGGCCATTGCCGGGGCCGTAATGTTGACCCTGTGCGTCAGCCTGTGGCGCGATATGCGCAAGGCCAAGCGTGAGGGTACGGATCTGGTCTGAATGTTTGATGGGGTAGCCGCTGCCTCGCCAGCGGCTACGCAAATTGTGTAGGGTGCTTGCTGATCACTATCAGGAGCCGGTCATGCGCCCATTCGAATTCAAGCAAGTTGACGTTTTCAGCAGCGTTGCCCTCAAGGGCAACCCGGTGGCCGTGGTGTTGAATGCCGACAGCCTGAGTGACACGCAAATGGCCGACTTTGCGCGCTGGACCAATCTGAGTGAAACCACTTTTGTGCTCAAACCGCAAAACCCTGATGCCGATTACCGCCTGCGAATTTTTACCACTCTCAACGAGCTGCCTTTTGCTGACCACCCTACGCTGGGCAGTTGCCACGCCTGGCTGGAAGCCGGCGGCGTGCCCCGTGGTCAAGAGATCGTGCAGGAGTGCGCCGCGGGGTTGATCCGTCTTCGTCGCCAGGCCGGGCAACTGGCTTTTACTGCACCGCCCCTGTTGCGTACGGGTGCTGTTGAGGGGGATTTGCTGCAGCGTATCTGCCGTGGCCTGGGCATCGAGGCGCAGGCGGTGGTGCAGGCGCGTTGGGTCGATAATGGCCCGGGCTGGGTGGCGTTGATGTTGCGTGACCGTGAGCAGGTGCTGGCTTTAGAGCCCGATTACTCGCAGTTGCTCGGACTGTCGATCGGTGTGGTTGCCCCCTGGCAGCCTGAACTCGATGGCGACGAGGCGCAGTTTGAAGTGCGCGCATTCTGTGCCGGCGAGGGCATGCCCGAAGATCCGGTGACCGGTAGCCTGAATGCCGGGCTGGCGCAGTGGCTGATCGGCGCAGGCCTTGCCCCGGCGCATTATGTGGCCAGCCAGGGTACGGCAATGGGGCGGGCAGGGCGGGTGTCGATCGAGCAGATCGGCGAGGATATCTGGGTGGGCGGCCCGGCGGTGACCTGTATTAGCGGGCAATTGACGCTCTGAGCCTCATGCCCCTTTTGCTTTCACCGCCCGCTTGGGTCTGGCCTTGCCCGTAGCGGCCTTGCGTTTCTTCTTCCAGGCTGGCGCCGCACCGGCCGGGCTGGCCGGACCGCTGATCGTCATGGTCATGGCGCTGCAACGTTCGATATGTTTGCTCATCCACGCCGCCTGTTTGGCGACGAATACGTCGAGGGTCATTTCGCCGCTTTGCACCATGTCCAGCGCCTGCTCCCAGATGGCCGTGGTGCCGGGGTCGGCAATGGCGCGCGGTACCGCGTCGATCAGGCTAAAGGCGGGGGCGGTCGCCGCCAGGGCCTTGCCGTTTTTGCTCAGGTAACCGCGATCGAGCAAGCCCTGGATGATGCCGGCGCGGGTGGCTTCGGTGCCGATACCGGTGGTGTCCTTGAGTTTTTGCTTGAGCAGCGGGTCCTGCACCAGCTTGGCGACGTTTTTCATCGCCTTGATCAGGTCGCCTTCGGTGAACGGCTTGGGCGGCTGGGTCCACAAGTCCTTGAGGTTGACCGCGGCAATCGCGCAGTCCAGCCCTTCGCGCAATAACGGCAGGGGCTGTGGAGCAGGGGCTTCGCGACCTTTGGCCGGGGCCAGTGCTTCGGGCAGGGCGCGCTTCCAGCCGGGCTCGACGATCTGCTTGCCGACGGCCCGCAGGTTTTGCCCTGCACAATCAAAGTCGGCCTGGGTGCGGTCGTATTCATGGTTGGGCAGAAACTGCGCGAGGTAGCGTGCGCGAATCAGCGTATATACCGCGCGATGTTTGCCGCTCAGGCGTTCAATATTCTTTGCAGCAGCTGTAGGAATGATGCCGTGGTGGGCGCTGACTTTTGCGTCGTTCCAGGCCCGTGAACGGCGCTGCGGGTCCAGATGGCTGGCCAGTGGTGCCAGTGACGGATCGGCCTGCTGCAAGGCGCTGAGAATCGACGCGGCTTCGCCGTGCTGGCTCTGTGGCAAGTAGCCGCAATCGCTGCGCGGATAGGTGACGACCTTGTAGGTTTCGTACAGGGCCTGGGCAATATCGAGGGTTTCCTGGGCGCCGAGGCCGAGCTTTTTTGAACACACTTCCTGCAGCGTGCCCAGATCGAACGGCAATGGCGCGACTTCACGCATGCGCTCGGTGCGCAGCTTGATCACCCGGGCGCTGCTGGCGTTTTGCATTGCACTTGCGGCCTGTTGGGCATGGGCCGGGTTGAGGCAGCGGTCCTGGTCGTCGCAGGTGTCGGGATCGGCCCGCCATTGCGCGGTGAATAACTGCCCGTCGTGCCTGAGCTGTACGTCTATGGCCCAGTAGGCCACGGGGATAAAGTCGCTGATGCTGCGATCACGATCGACCACCAGCCGCAGCGTAGGGGTCTGCACACGGCCCACTGGCAATACGCCTTGATAGCCCGACTGGCGGCCGAGCAGGGTAAACAGGCGGCTCATGTTCATGCCGATCAACCAGTCGGCCCGCGAGCGGCCGAGGGCCGAATGATAGAGGTTGAAGGTTTCGCTGCCGGGCTTGAGCGCAGCCAGGGCCTTGCGGATCGAGGCGTCGTCCAGGGCCGACAGCCACAGGCGCTGGATGGGGCCGCGGTAGCGGCAGTGCTCGACCAGTTCGCGGGCAATCATCTCGCCTTCGCGGTCGGCGTCGGTGGCGATGACCAGTTCTGTGGCTTCACCGAGCAGGCGCTTGACGGCCTTGAACTGGCTGGCGGTCTTGGGTTTGACGCGCATTTTCCATTTTTCCGGAATGATCGGCAGGTCAGCCAGTAGCCAGCGCTTGTAGCGCTCATCGTAGGCGTCGGGCGGGGCGGTTTCGAGCAGGTGACCGATGCACCAGGTGACGGTGGCATTGGCGCCCACCCAGCAGCCATCACCGCGGCGGCTGGCACCGAGCACGGCGGCAATATCTTTGGCCTGGGAGGGTTTTTCACACAGAAACAGCCGCATCGCTCAACTCATTCACGCATCGCAGAAGATGCACAGCATGGGCAGAGACAGGCGCGAGAGCAAGTTTTTTTACTGTTGATATGTACAGGCTTTTGCAGGTGCTGCAAAACCTGGGGGAGCTGGCTTGCCTGCGATGCAGGCGAGGGGGGCAGTCAGGCGTACCGGGGGCATCCCTTCGCGAGCAAGCCCGCTCCCACAATGGAAGGCGGGCTTGCAACCGGACAGGGGATTATTGCGCGTTGTAGATCTGGTCGAACACGCCACCGTCGTTGAAGTACTTTTTCTGCACGTCGCGCCAGTCGCCGAAGGTTTTTTCAACCGACAGGAAGTCGACTTTCGGAAAACGGTCGTTGTACTTGGCGAGAATTGCCTGGTCACGCGGGCGCAGGTAGTTTTTAGCAGCGATTTCCTGGCCTTCAGGCGACCACAGGTACTTGAGGTAGGCTTCGGCCGTGGCGCGGGTGCCTTTTTTGTCGACCACTTTGTCCACTACCGTCACAGGCGGCTCGGCTTCTGCCGATACGCTCGGGTAGATCACTTCGAACTGGTCGCGACCAAATTCACGGGCGATCATTTCCGCCTCGTTTTCGAACGTCACCAGCACATCGCCGATCTGATTGGTCATAAAGGTGGTGGTGGCTGCACGACCGCCGGTATCAAGCACTGGAGCCTGCTTGAACAACTTGGCCACAAAGTCCTTGGCCTTGGTTTCGTCACCGCCGTTTTTGAGTACATAGCCCCAGGCCGACAGGAAGGTGTAGCGGCCGTTACCCGAGGTTTTCGGGTTGGGTACGATGACCTGTACGCCGTCCTTGAGCAGGTCGGGCCAGTCTTTCAGAGCCTTGGGGTTGCCCTTGCGCACGATGAAAACGGTGGCCGAGGTAAACGGTGCGCTGTTGTCCGGCAGGCGGGTGACCCAGTTTTCCGGGACCAGATGGCCGTTGTCGGCCAGGGCATTGATGTCGGTGGCCATGTTCATGGTGATCACGTCCGCGGGCAAGCCATCTATGACCGAGCGGGCCTGTTTGCTGGAACCACCAAATGACATTTGTACGTTGAGCTTTTCGCCGTTGTGCTCTTGTGCCCAGTGCTTCTGGAAGGCTGCGTTGTAGTCTTTGTAGAAATCACGCATCACATCGTAGGACACGTTTAGCAGTGGCGGTGGGGTCGCTGCACTCGCGACGCTGCCAAGGGCCAGGCCAGCGGCCAGAATTGAGGCACTAAAGAGTTTTTTCACTGCGCATTCCTTGTTATAGGGAGCAATAAGGGCAAATTGCCAGTAACTATAGCGACTGTCGCATAGTCCTTAAAAGATTAAAAAGTGCTGTGGTTATGCTTTTTTCGTAAAAAGAGCATTGCCGCACCGTGAACAAAAAGACGCCGATTGTTCGTGAGTGTTCTTTTTGCAGGTCGGGCAGTCGTGCTTGAGTTGCTCGCCACGCATGGCGTTGGCCAATTCGGCAGTGAAGATGCCGGTGGGCACGGCAATGATCGAGTAGCCGGTGATCATCACCATCGCCGAGATCACTTGCCCCAGTACGGTTTTGGGCACTATGTCACCAAAACCCACAGTCGTCAGGGTGACAATGGCCCAATAGATACTTACCGGAATACTGGTAAAGCCGTTTGCAGGCCCTTCGACCACATACATCAGACTGCCGAACACCGTAACCAGGGTGGAGACGCTGACCAGGAACACGATGATTTTTTGCTTGCTGCCGCGCAGCGCCGAGAGCAGATAGTTGGCCTGGCTCAGGTAGGGGCGCAGCTTGAGGATACGAAAAATCCGCAACATGCGAATGATGCGGATGATCAACAGGTACTGCGCGTCGCTGTAATAGATCGCCAGAATCCCCGGCACAATGGCCAGCAAATCCACCAGGCCGTAGAAGCTGAAGGCGTAACGCAGAGGTTTGGGCGAGCAATACAGACGCAGGCCGTATTCCACGGCGAATACAAAGGTGAAACCCCACTCGATATAGGCCAGCAGTTTGGCGTAGTCGCGGTGAATGCTGTTGATGCTGTCGAGCACCACGACCACCAGGCTGCACAGGATGATCAGCAGCAGGGCGGTGTCGAAACGCCGCCCCGCCGGGGTATCGGCCTGAAAGACCATCACATACAAGCGCTGGCGCCAGTCATTGTTATCCATGCAGGTTGCTCGATGCCCAAAGGTCAGAAGGTTCGAGTATTAACGCTCAATGCGCAACCTGCATTGTTCTTGTGCAGGGTGCAGGATGCGCACACTGGCGTGCACCAGCCAGCATCCGAGGATAAAGGGTGCGGTCAGGGGGGCGAGGCCCAGGGCAATAAAGCCCGGGGTGATCAGCAAGGTCACGATAATCCCCGCCACGGGCAGCCAGGGACGCCGTGCTTGCTGACTCAGGGCCAATGCGGCGAGTGCAGGGTTGTAGCCGGCCAGGCCGTCCAGTGCAGCCGCGCTGTCCTGTTGATACAAGGCAAACAGCATACCGGTCAGTGAACCGGTGATGGCCCATAGTGCCGCGCGCCAGTTGCTCAGCCACAGGCCGATCACAATCAGCAACCCGGCCAGCGGGTGTGGCAGCAGCATGACCTGGGCAATGCCCTTGAACAGCCCCTGTGCCAGTGTGAGGCCATTGACGGCCTGGGTGTGGTCCATGGCTTGTGCAGGCGGGTTGGTCAGGTGCAGCAGGATCCAGCCAATACCCACAAACGGCGCGGTGTAGGCCAGCAGGCTTTGCCCGGGGGTGGCGCGCTTGAGCCACTGATGCACGAGCATCGTACTCAGTCCGGCACTGGCAATGATCAGCAAGGGCAACAGGGCAGACCATTCAAGCTGGTGGCTTATCAGCAAGCCCAGCAAGATACCGTTGTAGCTGTACAGACCCGCCTGGCGTTCGGCCTTGGGATAGTCGCGCCGTTGCGCGGTGAGGAGCCCGGCAATACCGCCGAGCAAGGCGCCACCGAGCAGGGTGGGGGCACTGATCAGAATGGCCAGCAGGCACAGCACGCCGCACAGAGGATGACGCTGGAGGAAGATCTGGCCGAAACCGGCGCACAGGGCCGTCGCCCAGTCGGGGCAGGGGTTTGAACTCATGATTGTTACCTGGTAGTCGCAGCCGAGGCACGAAGGCTGCGAGCTCTTGATTGGCTCCCTGCATGATCAAGAACTCGCAGCCTTCGTGCCTCGGCTGCGACTACAGGTAGTGCGGTCTCCCCAAAAAGGGCAGACCGGTGGGCTTACTTGTCGCGAATCGAGAAGTTGGCCATGTGTTCCAGGCCCTTGATCAGCGCCGAGTGGTCCCAGTTGCTGCCACCGATGGCCGCGCAGGTGCTGAACACTTGCTGGGCATTGGCGGTGTTGGGCAGGTTGATCCCCAGCTCACGGGCACCGGCCAGGGCCAGGTTGAGGTCTTTTTGATGCAGGCTGATACGGAAGCCCGGGTCAAAAGTGCCCTTGATCATGCGCTCGCCGTGCACTTCGAGGATTTTCGAGGAGGCAAAGCCACCCATCAGCGCTTCGCGAACCTTGGCCGGGTCAGCGCCGTTTTTCGCGGCAAATACCAGGGCTTCGGCCACGGCCTGGATATTCAGGGCGACGATGATCTGGTTGGCTACCTTGGCGGTTTGACCGTCGCCATTGCCGCCCACCAGGGTGATGTTCTTGCCCATGCTCTGCAGCAGCGGCAGGGCGCGGGCGAAGGTTTTTTCGTCACCGCCGACCATGATGCTCAGTGAGCCGGCCTTGGCGCCAACTTCACCGCCGGATACCGGCGCGTCGAGGTACTGAGCACCCTTGGCGTTGATTTTTTCGGCGAACGCTTTGGTGGCCGTAGGCGAGATCGAACTCATGTCGATCACCACCTTGTTCGGGCTCAGGCCCGCGGCGATGCCGTCTTCACGAAACAGCACATCCTCAACCTGAGGGGTATCCGGCACCATGACGATGATGAATTCGGCTTCCTGGGCCACTTCTCGCGGGCTGGCCAGGGCGATCGCGCCGGCGGCTACCAGGTCGGCCGGTGCGGCGCCGTGGTGGGTCGAGAGAAACAGGCTATGCCCGGCCTTCTGCAGGTTGCTGGCCATGGGTGAGCCCATGATGCCGGTGCCGATAAATCCGATTTTAGCCATGACAAATCCTCTTGTTTTTCTTAGGGCGATTCAGAGTAGGTGGTCTGATGTGGGAGCGGGCTTGCTCGCGATGGGATCGCTCCCACAGAGTTACACCGCGTTATGGGTCTTGAGCCACGCCAGACCGGCTTCGGTGCTGGTCAGCGGCTTGTACTCACAGCCAACCCAACCCTGATAGCCGATGCGGTCCAGGTGATCGAACAAAAAGCGGTAGTTGATTTCGCCGGTGCCCGGTTCGTGGCGACCAGGGTTATCGGCCAGCTGGATATGGTTGATCTGCGGCAGATGAGTCTGCATGGTGCGGGCCAGGTCACCCTCCATGATTTGCATGTGGTAGATGTCGTATTGCAGGAACAGATTGCTGCTGCCGACCTTTTCCTGGATCGCCAGTGCCTGCTGGGTGTTGTTCAGGTAAAAGCCGGGGATGTCGAGGGTGTTGATCGACTCCATCACCAGCTTGATGCCGACTGCCTGCAGCTTGTCGGCGGCGTATTTGAGGTTGGCGACGAAGGTTTTTTCGACCGTGGCGTCGTCCACGCCCTGGGGGCGGATGCCGGCCAGGCAGTTGATCTGGTCGTTGCCCAGCACTTGCGCGTAAGCGATGGCCAGGTCGACCCCGGCGCGGAACTCTTCAACCCGGTCCGGCAGGCAGGCAATCCCGCGCTCGCCCTTGGCCCAGTCACCGGCCGGCAGGTTGAACAACACCTGGGTCAGTTTATTGGCATCGAGCTGGGCCTTGATGTCGGCCGAGTTGTAATCGTAAGGGAACAGGTATTCAACGCCATGAAAACCAGCGTTGGCGGCCGCTTGAAAACGGACAAGAAAATCCTGCTCGGTGAACAGCATGGACAGGTTGGCGGCAAAACGCGGCATGGTGAACTCCTGCTTTTTGTCCCCTCTCCTCGGGAGAGGGGGTGAGGGCTATAAATTAATCCAGCATCGAAATGGCGGTCGGTGCATCGTTACCCACCAGCGCCAGGTCTTCAAATTCATTTACGCCGTTGATTTCGGTGCCCATCGAGATATTGGTCACACGCTCCAGGATGATTTCCACCATCACCGGTACGCGGAATTCCTTGATCAGTTCCTGGGCCTTGCGCAGGGCAGGCTGGATTTCACTCGGTTCGAACACGCGCAAGGCCTTGCAACCCAGGCCTTGAACGACGGCCACGTGGTCAACGCCATAGCCGTTAAGCTCCGGTGCGTTGAGGTTGTCGAAAGCCAACTGCACGCAGTAGTCCATTTCAAACCCGCGCTGGGCCTGACGGATAAGCCCCAGGTAGGAGTTGTTAACCACCACGTGGATATAGGGCAGGTTGAACTGAGCGCCCACGGCCAGTTCTTCGATCATGAACTGGAAGTCGTAGTCGCCGGACAGTGCCACTACATTGCGATCCGGGTCGGCCTTGACCACCCCCAGCGCCGCCGGAATGGTCCAGCCCAGAGGGCCGGCCTGGCCGCAGTTGATCCAGTGGCGAGGTTTGTACACATGCAGGAATTGTGCGCCAGCAATCTGTGACAAACCGATGGTGCTGACATAGCAGGTGTCTTTGCCGAACACCTGGTTCATTTCTTCGTACACGCGTTGTGGCTTGACCGGCACGTTGTCGAAGTGGGTCTTGCGCTGCATCGTGGCCTTGCGCTGCTGGCAGTCCTGCAGCCAGGCGCTGCGGTTTTTCAGCTTGCCGGCAGCTTTCCATTCGCGGGCTACTTCAAGGAATACCTTGAGCGCGGCACCGGCGTCGGAAACGATGCCCAGATCCGGGTTGAATACCCGGCCGATCTGGGTCGGTTCGATATCCACGTGAATGAACTTGCGGCCTTCGGTGTACACATCCACCGAACCGGTATGGCGGTTGGCCCAGCGGTTGCCGATGCCCAATACCACATCGGACTTGAGCAGGGTGGCGTTGCCATAACGGTGCGAGGTTTGCAGGCCGACCATGCCCACCATCAGCGGGTGGTCATCGGCGATGGTGCCCCAGCCCATCAGGGTCGGAATCACCGGGATACCGGTCAGTTCGGCGAATTCCACCAGCAGGTCGCTGGCGTCGGCATTGATCACGCCGCCACCGCTGACCAGCAGCGGGCGTTCCGCCTGATCGAGCATGGTCAGGGCTTTTTCGGCCTGCAGCCGGTTTGCCGTTGGTTTGGCCAGTGGCAGCGGTTCATAGGCGTCAATGTCGAATTCGATTTCGGCCATCTGCACATCGAACGGCAGATCGATCAGCACCGGGCCAGGGCGCCCGGAGCGCATTTCGTAAAAGGCTTTCTGGAAGGCGTAAGGCACCTGGCCCGGCTCCATCACCGTGGTCGACCACTTGGTGACGGGCTTGACGATGGCGGTGATATCCACCGCCTGGAAGTCTTCTTTGTGCATCCGTGCCCGTGGGGCCTGGCCGGTGATGCACAGAATCGGGATCGAGTCGGCCGAGGCACTGTACAGGCCCGTCACCATATCGGTACCGGCAGGCCCCGAGGTGCCGATGCACACGCCGATATTGCCGGCCTTGGTGCGGGTATAGCCCTCGGCCATGTGCGAGGCGCCTTCGACGTGGCGAGCAAGGACGTGATCGATGCCACCGACCTTTTTCAGGGCCGAGTACAGCGGGTTGATGGCGGCGCCCGGGATACCGAATGCGGTATCGACACCTTCGCGACGCATCACCAGAACGGCGGCTTCGATTGCTCTCATTTTGCTCATTGTTTTGTGCCTCTTACGTTTTGTAATTGTATACAAGTGGCTGTTGAGCGAGTGTATTCATCCTCCGCTGTGCAGGTCAATGGCTTTTATCGATTCGATGGTTGATCACAAGCAAGCCTTGTATTCAGGCTTGTGCGCTGGGTTTTGTTTTTTTGATTGCTGAAAAATTGTATACAAAATAGATTTGTATTGTGTTCTATTGGTGTTATTGAGTGCGCCTCGCGAGGTGCGCCGAAGGCTTTCCATAACAAGATAAGGATGGCAACCATGAGTGCTTTAACCTTGAAAGTCGCTTTAGAACTGACCGCTCAGGCCTTGAGCGTCGGGCGTCAGATCAGTGCTGCGCCGCTGACGGTAGTGGTGCTCGACAGTGGCGGGCATTTGCTGGCGTTGCAGCGCGAAGACGGCGCCAGCCTGCTGCGCCCCAGCATTGCGATTGGCAAAGCCTGGGGCGCGATTGCCTTAGGCAAGGGCTCGCGTCTGCTGGCACTGGACGCGCAACAGCGCCCGGCGTTCTTCGCGGCGCTTAATGGCATGGGGCAAAGTGACGTGGTGCCTGCGCCGGGTGGGGTATTGATTCGTGATGAGGCGGGGCAGGTAATCGGTGCTGTTGGTATCAGCGGCGATACGTCGGATATCGACGAGCAATGCGCGATCAGCGCGGTAGAAGCGCTGGGCCTGCGGGCGGATGCGGGGGTGGCGGTCTGATTTGGGCTGAGTGATTGACCGCCTTCGCGAGCAGGCTCGCTCCCACAGATTGTGCGCAGGGTGGGAGCGAGCCTGCTCGCGAAGGCATTGTTGAGACACATTCAGCTAAAAAACGCCCCGTCCTCATTGTTCTTTCAGGGCTAGCCTTTTCATTACTCATCTATGAAAAGGCAAAGGAATGCCGTCTTTAGCTGCTTCACACCGCCTGCGTATCGGCCGCTGTTCCGAGCCAAATCGAATTTACCTGTTGAGCACCAACACGCTCTGCAGAGAGCCCATCTTTAAAGACTTTACCTTGGGACGATTAGTCGTCGCACAATTTCGCGCTGCCCAAGACCAGGGTTTTGCAGACTCGTTGGCCTGGGTCGTCATGCCAGATCACGTTCATTGGTTGATCGAATTACACCGTGGGACGCTCGGTAGCTTGATGCAACGAACCAAGTCTTTGAGTACCCAGGCTGTCAGGCGATCAACTGATCGCAAAATCAGCCTTTGGCAAAATGGCTTCCATGACCGGGCATTAAGGCGAGAAGAGGATCTGGTGAATGTTGCTCGTTATGTTGTCGCCAATCCGTTGCGGGCACGACTGGTCGAGAAGCTCGGTGACTATCCCCTGTGGGATGCAATCTGGGTTTGAAAGGGCTTCGCGAGCAGGCTCGCTCCCACAGATTGTGCGCAGGGTGGGAGCGAGCCTGCTCGCGAAGGTCCCAGCGTGGTTTATCGGTCCGGTTCGCAGCCCTTCAGCACCAACCGGATAATGGTTTGGGTTGCCGCTTCGTAGTCGCTGTCTTCAAGCTTGGTCTTGCCGGTGATGGCCGAGATCTGCCAGTCGAAGTCGGCGTAGGTCTGGGTTGCCGCCCAGATGCTGAACATCAGGTGGTGCGGGTCGATGGCGGCAATCTGGCCGCGGTCGATCCAGGTCTGGATGCAGGCGATGTTGTGTTGGGCCTGGGCATTCAACAGCTCTACCTGTTTTTCACTCAAGTGCGGGGCGCCATGCATGATTTCGCTGGCGAACACTTTCGAGGCAAAGGGCAGGTCACGAGAAATCACGATTTTTGAGCGGATGTAATTGCTCAATACCGTATTCGGCTCGCCATCGGCGTTGAACGGCGTCGAAGCCCGCAGGATCGGGTCGATAATGCTTTCAAGCACCTCGCGATAGAGGTTTTCCTTGGATTTGAAGTAGTAGTAGACATTGGGCTTGGGCACGCCGGCCTTGGCCGCGATATCGCTGGTTTTGCTGGCGGCGAAACCCTTGTCAGCGAATTCTTCGCTGGCGGCACGCAAAATCAGTTCTTTGTTACGCTCGCGGATACTGCTCATAAACCCGATATGTCCTTGCCTGCTGGGGCGGTCGGGCATGGTAGCACCGGGCTTGCAAGTGGCTCAAGATTGCCGCTTTGCGCGCGGCACGCGCTATGCTTGTGTCCATTCCATCTCTCAGGACGTTTTTCTATGGCTGGCAGTAGCTTGCTGATGTTGCTCGATGATATCGCCGCCGTGCTCGATGACGTCGCTCTGATGACCAAAGTGGCCGCCAAAAAAACCGCCGGGGTGCTGGGCGATGACCTTGCGCTCAACGCCCAGCAGGTATCGGGCGTGCGTGCCGACCGGGAGTTGCCGGTGGTGTGGGCCGTGGCCAAGGGTTCGTTTCGCAACAAGGCGATTCTGGTACCGGCAGCGCTGGCCATCAGTGCCTTTGCGCCCTGGGCGGTGACGCCGCTGTTGATGGTGGGTGGGGCTTATCTGTGTTTCGAGGGTTTCGAAAAGGTCGCCCACAGTTTCACCCACAGCAAGGCCGATGCCCAGAGCCAGCGCCAGGCCTTGCAGGAGTCGCTGGCCGGTGCTGAAGTCGATCTGGCGGCGTTTGAAAAGGATAAGGTCAAGGGCGCCGTTCGTACGGACTTTATCCTGTCCGCCGAAATCATTGCCATCACCCTGGGCATCGTCTCCGACTCACCGCTGATGCAGCAGGTGGTGGTGTTGTCGGGTATCGCCATCGTGATGACAGTCGGGGTATATGGCGTGGTGGGTGGCATCGTCAAACTCGACGATGGTGGCCTGTACCTGAGCAAGAAGACCGGCGACGGCGCCTGGCCGCGGTTCCAGCGCAGCTTTGGCCATGGTGTGTTGAGCGCAGCCCCGTACATGATGAAAAGTCTGACCGTGATCGGCACGGCGGCAATGTTCATGGTCGGCGGCGGTATCCTGACCCACGGTGTACCGCCGTTGCATCATTGGGTTGAAGGCGTTGCGCAAGGCAGCACGCAATGGCTGGGTGTGGTGTCGGTGATTGTGCCGACCCTGCTCAACGCCGTGGCCGGCATTATTGCCGGCGCGGTGGTGTTGGCCGTGGTGTCTGTCGCGAGCAAGGTCTGGCGGGCCATCAAGTCCTAGGCCGCGATGGCACGGGGCAGGGTACTGTCCTGCAGCAATCGATAGCCCAGCACCGCGAACAGCAGCATGACGCCGCCGGCGGCCAGCGACACGCTAAAACCGGCCTGGGCGCCGTACGCGTCCACCACCCAGCCGCCGAGTACCGCACCGAGGGCCACGCCCATGCCCAGACCGGTGATCATCCAGGTCAGGCCTTCAGTCAGCTTGGCAGGTGGGACAATGTTTTCCACCAGGCCCATGGCGGTGATCAGGGTGGGGGCAAAAAACAGCCCGGCGATCAGCATGCCCACGGCCAGGGTGGCGATGCTGTCGGCCCACAGCAGCGGCACCATGGTGATGGATGTGGCCAGGGCGCCGAGCACAAACAGCCTGGGCAGCGGCATGTTCAACTTGAGCATGCCGAACACCAGCCCGGCAGCGCACGATCCCAAGGCGTACATCGACAATACAATGCTTGCGGCAGCCGGTTGGCCCTGATGCTGGGCAAAGGCCACGCTAACCACATCCACCGTTCCCACAATCGTGCCCAGCCCAAGCAGGGCCAACAGCAAAACCACCACGGCGCCCTGGCGTAAAACTGTGCCCTGGTGCTCGCTGCTACGCGGGTGTACCGGTGGTTCGGTGCTGCGTTGCAGCACAAACACGCTGACGCCGATGGCCAGCAGGATGGCTGCCGCCAGTGGTCCGGCCTGGGGGAACAGCGCCACACTCAGGCCCACGGAAATCGGCGGGCCGATAATAAAGCTCACTTCATCGAGTACCGACTCGAACGAGAACGCCGTATGCAGTTTGGGCGAGCCGCGATACAGCTCGGTCCAGCGTGCCCGCACCATTGCCGACATGCTCGGCATGCAGCCCGACAGGGCGGCGAACACAAACAGCGTCCAGTCCGGCGCGCCAAAATGACTGCACAGCAGCAAGGCCAGCAAGGCGCTGACGCCAATGGCGGTGACACCGGGCAGGATGCGGCTCTGGCCGTAGCGGTCGACCCAGCGTGAAATCTGCGGAGCCAGCAGGGCTGTGGCCAGGGCAAAGGTGGCGGCTACGCCACCGGCCAGCCAATAGGAACCTTGCAGTTGCGCCAGCATGGTGATGATGCCGATGCCGACCATTGAGATCGGCATCCGCGCGATCAGGCCCGCACCGCTGAAAGCCTTGGTGCCGGGGGCGCTGAAAATCTCGCGATAGGGGTTGGCCATACAAGCTCCGGAACAGTGTTGGGGATTGCTTTCGTAGCAGCTGTCGAACGCAGCCTTGGGCAGCTGCTACGGGAATGTGTAAGTGCCGGTAATCACATACGCGGCGTATGTAGAAATATACGCATACACAGCGTATGTCAATTAACATACGTCGCGTATCCAAAAATAAAGGTGAAAGGCATGGCGCCCAAAGCGCGGTCGCAAATGATCGAAGAAACCCGTGGCAAGCTGCTTGAGGCGGCTCGCCTGGCATTCAGTACGGTGGGCTATGCCCGGACATCGATGGACGAATTGACGGCTTCGGTCGGGCTGACGCGTGGCGCGTTGTACCACCATTTTGGCGACAAGAAAGGCTTGTTCAAGGCCGTGGCCCAGCAGATCGATGCCGAGCTGGATGCGCAGCTGGCGCAGGTGTTTGAGCAGGCGGACAGCCATTGGCAAGGGTTTAAGGATCAGTGCCGGCTGTATCTGGAGATGGCCCTGCAAGTTGAGGTACAGCGCATTCTGTTGCGCGATGCGCCTTCGGTGCTGGGCTCGCAATATGTGCAGAACACCCAGTCGGTGTGCTGCCTGTCGATGGCGTCGATGTTGCAGGGGCTGATGGACACCGAGGTGATTCAGCGCACCGATCCCGAGGCGCTGGCGCGTCTGATTCAGGGCGGGCTGATGGATGCGTCGTTCTGGATTGCCGAGGCCGACAACCCGCCGCAGCGTCTGGCCGCTGCGCTGGACAGCCTGGACCTGATGCTGCGCGGTTTGCTGCGGGTGCCTGAGCCGCGCTGACGCGGCCCGGGCCCGTGCATCAGAAGTGGTACTTGATCAGCAGGCTGGTGGTGTTCTGATTGGTCTTGAACGCGCCGCTGTCTTCGATGCCGTACTTGTTTTTCCAGTAGTCGTATTCCACACCGACATACAGTTGCTTGGCGCTCCAGCTCAGGGCCTTGCCCAGGTCATATTTAACCTGCGGGTTGAAGTGCAGGTTGGCGTGGTAGGTGCCACGGGAGTTCTCGTCGTTGTCGACCACCCAGTCCATGTAGCCGTCGATCAGCACATCGGAGTTGCCCAGGGGCAGGGTGTAGGACCACACTGGGGTGATCTGCCACACACCTTTGCCGGCGCGGCTGCCTTCCGGGAAGCGTTGGTAGAAGTTCAACTGGAAGTAGTCAAAGCCCGGCACGTTCAGGTCGAAACCCGGACCGATCAGGTAGGCATCGGTATCGCCTTCGCCAAACTCGTAAGTCATGGCCAGCAGCACGTCTTTGATCGGGCCGAATTCAAACTTCTGGTCGAAGATCTTGCCGAACGACAAACGCGGGGTGAATTCACCGTAGTAGGTGTTCGGGCCGACGTTGCCGTCTTTCTTGCCGTTGTAAAAGATACGGTCAAGGAAGAAGAAGTTGTCACCGTACTTCCAGCTGTCAGCATGCTCGAAGGTCATGGTCTGCTGAATTTTTGGATTGACCTGGAAGTCCTTGCCGTACAAGTAAGTCAGGCTATTGGTTTGCCATTGCAGCAGGTCGCCGGCAACTGCCGGAGCCCCGCCCAGCATGCTCCCCGCAAGCATCAGGCCGGTAAGTGTGCGCTTCATTCGGTTAGCTCCAAAATATAGAAAGTTGTGCAAGTAGTGCGAACGTGGCGCTCTGATGTGGCGCCTTGGTTCATGGTTTTAAAAGTTGCCTTTACGGTCAGCTTCAGTGCTTTTAGCAAGTTCGGGGCCATACCTGTTTTATAGCCATGAATAAACCCTCGACTGCGCGTTGGCAGTTGAGTGCAGGGGGCGGCAGGCAGGCCGTAAACCTTTGATATAAAGGCAAAAGTTGGCTTTAAAGTCAGCTTTGAAAAACGTCGCGTTTAAGCGGGCGCGCAGGATACGGGCTCTGGCGCGTGCACTCAAGCGCTCTGTTAAAGCCCAGGGCGGGCATTAACAGAGCATGCACAGTCTAGAGCTTAGAAGTGGACTTTGATCAGGGCACTGGCGGTGTTCTGGTTGGTATCAAGACGGCTGCTGCTTTCGATGCCGTACTTGTCCTTCCAGTAGCTGTATTCAATCCCGACATAGAGCTGTTTTTCACCCAGGTTCAGGGCCTTGCCCAGGTCATATTTGATCTGTGGGTTGAAGTGCAGATTGGAGTGGTAGGTGCCGCGTGAGTTCTGGTCGTTGTCCACCACCCAGTCCATATAGCCGTCGATCAACACGTTGGAGCGGCCCAGGGGGATGGTGTAGGAAAACGACGGAGTGATCTGCCAGACCCCGGTGCCAGGGCGTGGGCCCTCGGTATGGCGGCGATAGAAGTTGAGGGTGAAGTAGTTGAAGCCCGGTACCGCCAGATCAAAGCCCGGGCCGATCAGGTAGGCCTCGCTGTCGCCTTCGCCATATTCATAGGTCATGGCCAGCAGCACGTCCTTGATCGGGCCATATTCGAATTTGCGGTCGAAGATCTTGCCGAACGACAGGCGCGGGCTGAACTCGCCGTAATAGGTGTGCGGGCCTTTGTTGGGGTCTTCTTTGCCGTTGTAGAAAATCCGGTCGACAAACAGGAAGTTGTCGCCGTACTTCCATTTGTCCGCATGTTCGAAAGTGACGGTTTGCTGGATCGACGGGTTGATCGCGAAGTTCTTGCCGTACAGGTAGGTCAGGCTGTTGGTTTGCCATAAAAACAGGTCCCCGGCCATTGTCTGGCTGGCAGCCAAAAGTCCACCTGCGAGCGTGACGCCCCAGTGTTTGCACTTCATGGGTAACTCCCTTTTTTATTGTTTTTGTAAAGCGAGAGCCCCTCTCCCTAGCCCTCTCCCGGAGGAAGAGGGGATTGGTCGTGCGAGCGCTCAGGAACACCCCCGATCAGCCCCCTCTCCCTTGGGGAGAGGGTTGGGGTGAGGGTCAGGGCTCAGTGCTGGTGCACATGCCCGCTCATGGCTGCGCGTTCGGAACCGCCCAGCACATTGAACATCAGGTTCAGGCACACCGCGCTGACAGCGGCCATGGCGATACCGCTGTGGGTGATGGGGTCCATCCACAGTGGCAGGTGGGCGAAAAACTCAGGACGCACCACCGGGATCAGGCCCATGCCGATGCTCACGGCCACCAGCAACTGATTGCGGCGGTCGGCGATGTCGGCTTCCTGGAGGATCTTGATCCCGGTTGCCGCGACCATGCCGAACATGGCAATGGCGGCGCCACCCAACACTGCAGGCGGAATCGAGGCCACCAGGTACGCCGCTTTCGGCAGCAGGCTGAGGGTGATCAGGAAGATACCGGCCATGATGGTTACCGAGCGGCAACGCACGCCGGTCATTTGCACCAGGCCAATGTTCTGGGCGAAGGAGGAGTGGGTGAAGGTGTTGAAAAAACCGGCGATAAAAGAAGCGCCTGCGTCACACAGCAAACCGCGACGCAGCATGCGCGGGGTGACTTCCTGATCGGTGATTTTGCCCAGCGCCAGGAACATCCCGGTGGACTCGACAAAAATGATCACCACCACCAGGCACATCGAAAGAATCGGTGCCAAATGAAACTCCGGCATGCCGAAGTGCAAGGGGGTGACAACCTGGAACCACGGCGTATTGTCCAGCCCGGAGAGGTCGACCATGCCGATGGCGCCTGACAGCACATAGCCCAGGGCCATGCCGATCAAGACCGACACATTGACCCAGAAGCCGCGCATAAAGCGGTTGATCAGCAGGATGGTGCCCAGCACCAGAGCCGCGATGGCCAGGTACACCGGCGAACCGAATTGCGCCGCAGCACTGCCGCCACCGGCCCAGTTGACCGCAACGGGGAACAGCGACAGGCCGATCGAAGTGATGACAGTACCGGTGACCAGGGGAGGAAAGAAGCGCACCACCTTGGACATAAATGGCGCAATGATCATTCCGAAAAAGCCCGCGGCGATGGTCGCACCGAAGATCCCGGTCAAGCCGATACCCGGCATCCCGGCCATTGCCACCATGCTGCCAACGGCGGCAAAGCTGGCGCCCATCATGACCGGCATGCGAATACCCATGGGGCCGATACCCATCGACTGCACGATGGTAGCGACACCCGCCACCAGCAGGTCGGCGTTGATCAGAAACGCGATCTCTTCACGACTCAGGCCTGCAGCCTGTCCGATGATCAGCGGCACGGCCACGGCGCCGCCATACATCAGCAGCACATGCTGCAAACCGACCAGGATCAGTTGCAGCATGGGTAGCCGCGCCAGCGGGGGCGGGGCGGTCACGGCGGGTATGCGCGGTTCGGTTAAATCGGACATGCAACACCTCGGTCATTTTTATTGTTGTGAGCTAGGCTCTGTACGTAAAGTATTGTCGCAAGCACCGCATAGCGCAGGCCAATGAGACCATCGCCGCAAAACTTGTT
>NZ_WIWH01000048.1:0-30756 GCF_009600035.1 Pseudomonas sp. FSL R10-2964
AATCGGTTCCGTCGGGCGTTAACCTGCGGAACAGAAACCCATGCGACTTTCAGGTCGCACTCCCGAAGAAATACTGACCGCCTTTCTTGGTCTGGTGCATCTCGGGATCACGCTTGCCTTCTTTATTTTTGGTCGAGCTGGGGGCATGAATAATGGTGGCATCGACGATGGTGCCTTGGCGCAGCGACAGGCCTTTTTCCTGCAGATAACCATTGATGACCGCAAGGATTGCCGGTGCGAGCTGATGCTTCTCCAGCAAGTGCCGGAAGTTCATGATCGTGGTGTCTTCGGGGATTGGCGCGCTCAGCGTCAGGCGTGCGAACTGGCGCATGGGCGTGATTTCGTAGAGCGCTTCTTCCATGGCCGGGTCGCTCAGGGAGAACCAGTTCTGCAACAGATGGATGCGCAGCATGGTTTCCAGAGGATAGGGTTTTCTACCGCCGCCGGCCTTGGGGTAGAACGGTTCGATCAGCTCCAGCAGGCCTGCCCAGGGCACCACCTGATCCATTTCGGCGAGGAAGCGCTCTCGGCGGGTTTGCTTGCGCTTGCCGGCGTACTCAAAGTCGGAAAAGCTCATCTGGCTCATGGGCGGCTCGGATCAGGTGTTGCGGGGATTCTCGCATAACTGAAGGCTTGTTCGGAGATTCCCTAAACGAAACCGGCACCCACCGAGATTAACGTCGTTGCCGAACATCAGATAGCGGAAACCTGAATTATTGGAAAACGGACGGCATACACGCCTGCAGAACTTCGAAATCAAGGGCGATAGAGTCGCCTCAGCGCCCTGGACACCTACAGCCCCGAAAAGACAGCGGCCAGGCTCATTTCGCTGTATGTACAGCGCAGGAGCCTTGAGTGGGCGGGAAGTTGGCGCACCCGGCTTTCGGCCCCTTATTTTATTTCGTACCTGATGCTTCCTTGCCACAGGCTTTCAGCGCGATCAGGCTGATCATTGGTTGAGCATGCGCTCGGTCAAGTCGGGCTCTATGGACACCCTAAATCACACCGCCGGCGAGGCGGGTGACTTGTAATAAATAAACCCCTCGAACTGTTTCATTCGTGCACTTTCAAGCGTAGGAATTCCTCTGAATAATCCACCATCGGACTGCGCACCCTCATGACCGCTTAGACCTGAACATGCCGATACCAGCGCTTGTATCCCCCTGCATACTTTAGACAGACGCCGCACAGGCCACTGCTTAGCGATGGCGCTGAGTGTTCTGTATCGCAAATCGTACAGGACACAATTAACAGCGGGCGCGGCAAAGTGCAGACAATCAACACCTTTATTCTGCAAGTGTGCCGCCTCCACTTGAATAGTGACCCCTCGAAACTTAATACATATTTGTCAAGACCACACCCGTAAAGTAATTACATCCGCCGCCGGACTCATCAAGAAGAGACACTTGCTGGCCTGTCAGCTTCGACAGGGACAGCATATTAAGCAGTGCATAACCTGTGGGATCATTCAGATTGCGCTCCCCATGAACTGCCCACCAGCGCGTTCCGGTCGAAGTTAACATTACGCTGATCCCATTGCCGCTGTCGTAGTTACCTGCCCCTATATGTATTTGCTTCACCGTGCCCTGCGCGCACTTTATATCCCGACTCACACCCATCAAGCCAGGCTCTTCGGCAAAAGCATTGACACTCAACACCAACAACAAGGCTGCAAGACGCATGCTCATACTCCTCAACGTTTATAGCTCATCATGGTTAATAATGGAGGTACTGCTGTTATAAACAGACTCCAGGGTAAACATTATTGCTGGAATATCTTGCTTCAGATCCGAACGCGACGCAGCCAGGCACGCCCCGACCATCGGGATCATGCCCAACCAGGTAGGCCTTCTTTCTCGTGGGGCTTCACCGTTGAAATAGGGCCTGTTCGTGGCTCGGGTATTATCGGCCACATAACGGGGGTTAACCTGAGCAGTTGAAACTTGCAACTCACCGTCGACAACAATATAGGACTCCACATCCCTGATATTTTGAGTAGGAATGAGGGTCGGCGTTATATATTCATTGGCTGCCCGTGAGGGATGGTAGTTCAAGGGGGTGATCGGGACTTGCGGGTTGTTGTCATGCAATGTCCGCAATGAGGCCTCGGCATTGAAGAAGTTGCTGTCCGGCCTGACGCGATAAAGATAAATACGCTGACCGGGTTGGGCAAAAGCCCTGGCAGCTGCGGCAGTGCGAATGAACTGAAAGTTTGCCGCGGTTGAGACAAAGCCTGAATCTCGCTGCCCCTGTTGCCTGTTGACGCATGACTCGCCGGTCACATGGTCATGAACATTAAAGTTACTACCCCAGGCCTGGAAACCAGCGTGAAATATCAGCTGTTCCGGCCGGGTATCCATTCGCCATACCGTACCTGGTGGCTCGGCCCATGAATAAGGAGCCTTTAATATAACTGTCACAAAAACCCATAGCAAAACCCCCAGCGTCTTCATGATCCCGCCCCCCGATAATTAAAGAAATGCCTGCAAAGCACACGCACTTAATTAATTTTACCGAAAAACAAATTACCCGCTATTCATTATGAGCCCCCACAGAACCATAATAAACTCAAAATATTGCATGACTGACCCCATACTTTTAATTACCCCCCACGCAGCACCTCGGCGTACAGAATCTCTATGACTGTTTCGTTAAAGTAGCAGGGCTACGTTCAATATTTAATTTAAAGCACAGACTGTGCGTGCTGGAACTCAAGCTCAAGACACCGCAGTACGTCGATGACCGCGGCAAACTACCCTTTTGCCTTGTGCTCATGCCCAAGAAGACGAGGCTCCCACCAACAACATCTCGTATCACCACAGCGCGTGTAGGTTGCGCTGGACGACCTTTAGTCTGAGTTTGATTGGCCGCGGCTTCCAAGAAGCATATGGGTATATGGCTGGCCAGCTCGAAGTCATGACGCTTCCTGCTCCTGCTTGCCAACCCGCTGATACGCAGCTACTGTCAGCTCCATGAATCAATTACGAGTTGCCTTGACCACGACTACCACGACCGCCGAAGGCGGGTCGTGAGAGGTATCGTGAGTCCATAACGCACGAACTTCAAAGGCCCGCCAGTGATGGTAAGGGCCTTTTCTTTTGCCCTTGTGTCACTGGCCAAAACGCAAGGAAAAGCCCCATGTATGCACTGTTGATTCTTGATATGCAGGTAGGATTGGTGCATGGCCCGGACAAGCCATGGGCTGGCGAGGCCCTGTTGGACACATTGATCACGTTGCTGGATAAAGCCCGGAGCGCAGGTGCCCCGGTCTTTCTCGCCCGTCATGTCGGCCCTACCGGTTCACCGATTGAACCGGGAAGCCCGTTGACCCAACTGATACCGGAACTGGTGCTACAGGGCAGCGAAGTGATTTTCGAGAAAAACCGCCCCAACGCCTTTGCCAGGACAAACCTGGCCGACCAGCTACAGGCTCTTGGTGTTGAGGGTGTGGTCATCACGGGCATGAAAACCCAATATTGTGTCGACAGCACCTGCCGCGCGGCACGAGACCTTGGGTTCGACGCAGTACTGATTGCCGATGGCCATACCTGCAGTGACACCCCTGCGTTGAAGGCACAGCAGATTATCGCTCATCACAATGCAACCCTGGCGGGGCCATTCTGTCGTGTCATCAACGCTGAGGACTGGGGGTTTTAGTCTCGGTCGACAGATCAGGCTGATCCAGGCTGATCTGTTGCTAAAACAATGAGGCACAGAGGTAAAAATCGAGCGCTAATACCTGTCGAGGCCGGCTGCTTTCAAGACTTCTATGGAGAAATACAGCACGTGGCCTGTAGGCCACATGCTATGCGGGAGTATTTTTCTTCTAGGCTGGTGTTTTTTTCAACTAAAAATCTATGGGGCAGTTGAATCAAGATCGAATTATAGACTCTCTCGATGTGCCAGGAATGGAGAAGTCTATTATTCTCCCCACAACAGATATCGGCCAAGCTCTAATGGCATATTCATGCTCCTTATGAATCAATCCAGACTTTATATTATTCATCGAACTCCCTACTCATACAAATTTATAAAGTCACAACATATGTTCAGACCGAAATTTTAGTGACGAGGTTTTTGGTACGCATAATACTAAATGGCGCCTTCATGAGTTCATGACAATAACGGCTCTCAAGTATATTGAATACTTTGCTTTCGTAGGCAAAACGAAAGCAGGTGAGGTACACGGGTATGCAGGTAGCGGCGACTGTTTACATACGGGTTGTGAAAATTGTGAAAGCTACCTGTTAAATCGGCGAAAAGTGCACAGCTAAAAAGCACTTTCCCTCCGACTCAAACACAGGCGTTAAAAACGCTGGATCGGGCTCTAAAATTGCCCCAGATGCGGACACGGTCTGAGGCTATGCGAAAACGACGAGCTCGGTGCAGCGCCCTTCCCCACCCCCCAGAAACGACAAAGCCCGCCAAAAGGCGGGCTCTGCGGTGTAGCAATATGGCGGAGGCGATGGGATTCGAACTCATGGACCTGTTACAGTCGACGGTTTTCAAGACCGTTGCCTTAAACCACTCGGCCACACCTCCTATACGTTGTTTCGGGCGCCATAATACCTGAATGAAACACGTTGTCAAACTCTCTTGATCGCTTGTTTCAGAGCCTCTGCTATGATCTTTGCTACTTAACATTTCTAAACACAGGAGTATCGCCATGCGCGAACAGGATTACGCAGTTAATAGCAGCGTGCAGGCCGAGCAGCTAGAGGTTAGCCGCGTCCTGCGCAATACGTACGGTTTGCTGGCCCTCACCCTGGCTTTCAGCGGTGTGATGGCTTATGTCTCGCAGCAGCTGCGGGTCGGCTATCCCAATATTTTCGTTGTGCTGATCGGGTTCTACGGCCTGTTTTTCCTGACCAACAAGTTGCGTGACTCCGCGTGGGGCCTGGTTTCTGCCTTTGCCCTTACCGGTTTCATGGGCTTCTTGCTGGGCCCTATTCTCAACCGTTACCTGGGCATGCAGGGCGGCGCCGAGGTGGTCAGTTCTGCCTTTGCCATGACGGCTCTGGTATTTGGCGGCCTGTCTGCCTATGTATTGATCACTCGCAAGGACATGAGCTTCCTCGGCGGTTTCATCACTGCCGGTTTCTTTGTTCTGCTGGGCGCTACGCTGGCGAGCTTCTTCTTCCAGATCAGCGGCCTGCAGTTGGCTATCAGCGCCGGTTTTGTACTGTTCTCGTCGGTCTGCATTCTGTTCCAGACCAGCGCCATCATTCATGGCGGCGAGCGCAACTACATCATGGCTACCATCAGCCTGTATGTATCGATCTACAACCTGTTTATCAGCCTGCTGCAAATTTTCGGCATCATGAGCCGCGACGACTGATCAACAACCGCTATACAAAAGCCCGCTTCGGCGGGCTTTTTGTTGTCTGCCACAAGCATCTTTGGGCATCTGGCTTTATCATTGCCCCAGATTTGCCGACAGAGCCCACCATGAAATTCGCCATTGCCCTTTATTCAGCGGCCCATGCCCCCTCCTCCCGTCGAGCCTTGCGCTTTGCCGAGGCAGCGCTGGCAGGCGGCCATGAAATTGTCCGTTTGTTCTTCTATCAGGACGGTGTTCATATTGCCTCGAGCAATATCGTCACGCCGCAAGACGAGCAGGACCTTGCGCAACAATGGGCAACTTTTGTCAGCCAGCACCAACTCGATGGTGTGGTCTGTATTGCCGCTGCCTTGCGCCGCGGTGTACTCAATGAAGACGAGTCCGCACGCTATCAGCGGCCCGGGGTCAATGTTCATGCACCCTGGGAGTTGTCCGGACTGGGCCAATTGCACGATGCCATTCAATCGGCCGATCGATTGATCTGTTTCGGGGGACCTTGAAATGCCCAAGTCACTATTGATTATCAGCCGTCAGGCACCGTGGTCGGGGCCCGGCGCCAAAGAAGCACTGGATATCGTGCTGGCAGGCGGTGCATTTGATTTGCCGATTGCCCTGCTGTTTATGGATGACGGTATTTTTCAGCTGCTGGCGACTCAAAATGCCGCAGCCATCCAGCAGAAGAATCTAACGGCCAATCTGCAGGCCCTGTCCATGTTCGGCGTTGACGATCTGTTTGCCTGCAACCACAGCCTTGACGAACGCGGCATCTCAACCGAGGGGCTTGCGGCAATTGATGTGCAGCCCTTGTCGACTGAAGCTGTCCGCGCTCTTATTGACCGTTATGACCAAGTGATCACCCTCTGATGTCGACTCTACATGTTGTGAGCCACTCACCATTTTCTGACATACGCCTGAGCAGCTGTCTTCGCGTGTTAGGCAGCGACGATGCCCTTTTGCTCTGTGGCGACGCGGTGTATGCCCTGCAGCTTCAAAGCACTGCTCTCACAGCCCTGACTGGAAAAACCGTATTTATCCTTGAAGAGGACTTGCAGGCACGCAACCTGGAATGTCCGCCATGGGCGGCCTGCGTTGATTACCCGGCTTTCGTCGAGCTGTCGATTCGTTACGACAAGGTCAACGGCTGGCTATGAATACGCTCACCCTCAACGGTAAAAATATCGAGCTGGACAAGGACGGTTATCTGCTCGATCTCAACGACTGGTCCGCTGATGTTGCTCAGGCACTGGCGGCGCAGGCAGGTATTGAGTTGAGCGCCGAACACTGGGAAATCCTCGAGTTGTTGCGCAGCTTTTATCAGGAGTTCGAGCTATCGCCTGCCACTCGCCCTCTGATCAAGTACACGGCACTCAAATTGGGTCCAGAAAAGGGCAATAGCCTGCATCTCAACCGACTGTTTAACGGCACCCCTGCCAAACTCGCCGCCAAGCTGGCGGGCCTGCCCAAACCGACCAATTGCCTATGAACACTCCCGCTGCGCTGACACTTGAAACTCCCGCCGAACACCCTTTTGCGCAATTTGTACGCATCCTGGGCAAAGGCAAACGGGGTGCCCGCAACCTGACTCGGGAAGAAGCCCGCGAAGCCATGGGCATGCTGCTTGACGACAAGGCAGAAGACACGCAACTGGGCGCCTTCCTCATGTTGCTGCGGCATAAAGAAGAAAGCGCAGAGGAAATGGCCGGTTTTACCGAAGCCGTCAGGGAGCGACTGACACCTCCCGCGATCAAGGTCGACATTGACTGGCCGACTTACGCCGGTAAAAAACGCCACCTGCCCTGGTACTTGCTGGCAGCCAAGTGCCTGGCACAGCACGGTGTACGCATTTTCATGCATGGCGGCGGCGCCCATACGGCGGGCCGAATGTACAGCGAGCAGCTTCTCGACGCGCTGGCCATTCCACTGTGTCGCAACTGGCAAAGTGTCAACGAGGCCCTGGATGCGGGGAATCCGGCCTTTATGCCGCTGCAGGACTGGGCGCCACAATTGCAACGCATGATCGATCTGCGCAACACCCTCGGGCTGCGCTCGCCGATTCATTCATTGGCTCGCATACTCAACCCGCTGGGTGCGCGCTGCGGCCTGCAAAGCATCTTCCATCCGGGCTATCAAAGCGTGCATCGCGAAGCCAGCGGCTTGCTGGGTGACACCAGTATTGTGGTCAAGGGTGATGGCGGCGAAGTCGAAATCAACCCCGATAGCGCAAGCCATCTTTACGGCACTACAGCTGGTGTTGACTGGGATGAAGAATGGCCAGCACTGTCTTCACAGCGCCATGTCAAACCAGCGTCACTAGACCCTGAACACCTCAAGGCATTGTGGCGTGGAGAAGTCCAGGACAGCTACCCGCAACTGGCCTTGCTGTCGACCATGGCCCTGGCATTGCGCGGTCTGGGCACACCCCGGGCGCAAGCTTTTGAACTGGCTCAGCATTACTGGGACAACCGCAACAAGGCGATTTAAGCCCAAGGCCAACCACCTCAACACGCTTGCTTACGAGAGCCCAAGATGCTTATCCCCTACGACCAGCTTGAACCTGACACCCTCACCCGCCTGATCGAGGACTTTGTGAGTCGCGACGGCACGGACAACGGCGATGACACTCCCCAGGAAACCCGTGTACTGCGGGTTCGACATGCATTGAGCAAAGGCCAGGCAGTAATTTTCTTCGATCTGGAAAGCCAGCAATGCCAACTGATGCCCAGGCACGCGGTACCGAAGGAATTTTTTGATTAAACCTTGGCCGAAGATCCGGTTGCCTGCTGCCCGACGGGCTGGTTTTTTATCCGCTCATAAATTTCCGAGCGATGCACGCTGATATGCCTGGGAGCTTCAATCCCCAGGCGCACGTTGTTGCCGTTAACGGCGATGACAAACAGCGTTATATCTTCCCCGATTGAAAAATGCTCTCCGACGGTTCGACTCAGTATCTGCATGGCTCTCATCCTCAAGGGTGGGGAGCCACAAAGACTGCACGGCATAAAAACCGGCTTCAATACTTACAAGTTAATTCAGTTACAACCTACTGCATACAAGGCTTATTCCTACGTACTCCCTACGGAATTTTCCCTTTACGAAGGGGTAAAACGCGGTCCCAGCAAGATGATGGTCGCGCCAATCACGCACAGTCCTACCCCGAGCCAATCTGAGCCCAGTGGCCGGATACGTTCCACCACTGCCAGCCAGGCAATGGATGTCACGATGTAAATCCCGCCATAGGCCGCATAGGCCCGCCCGGCATAGGCTGCCTCAACCTTGGTCAGCAGCAGGGCAAACAGCACCAGGCTCAGAATAGCGGGCAAAGCCCACCAGGCACTTTTGCCCTGACGAAGCCACATCCAGAACCCGTAGCAGCCTGCAATTTCAAACAGAGCAGCCAAAAAAAACCAAACGTAATTGAGCATGTGCAGTGTTTCCAGGTGGGCAGCGCGCCACCCTACCTGCGCACCTGCCACCGATCAAGGCAGAACTGTTTTTGAGTACGGCATGAAAAAAGTTGAATTATTCATCGAGCTGGAGAGTCGGATTTTATAAGCACTGCCCATCCTTGTTCCTGAAGCGGCGCCCCGTAAAACTGAACGTTGGCGGAACACCACAAAAAGGAAATGCTCATGACCACAATTCTTCTGATCGTCCTGATTCTGCTGTTAATCGGCGGATTACCTGTGTTTCCGCACTCCAAAAGCTGGGGCTATGGCCCCTCAGGGATTATCGGTACCGTACTGGTTGTACTGTTGATATTACTGTTGCTCGGCAAGATTTGACCCAATAAAAAAGAGGCCCTGAGGCCTCTTTTTTATTTAACTGGCTGATTATTTCGGATCAGCCACACCTGCGGTGTTGTCCAGCAGGCTCTTGGTCGCGGTCTGCAGGAAGGATTCGAGCTTTTTCTTCAGCTCGGTCGCTTCAGGCGAGTCAGTGACCACTGTCGCTTCAGGGTTGGCACCCAATTTGTACTGCCAAACCTTGGCCGGCATGTCTTTAGGCTGCACCAGCAAGTGGTCGTCACTGATGATCGCCACGGTCTGGTCACTGCCAGACGGCTTGATCACACCACTGCCTTTGTCACCCTCAGGCAGAGTCAGCAGGTCACGGCCCCAGCATTGCTGACGGAACTCACCACCCAGACGCCCCATGATGGTTGGCACGATGTCGACCTGAGTGCCCACGATATCAGTGCGTGTACCAAACTTCTCCTGGATACCAGGGCCGATCAGCAGCAACGGCACGTTGAAACGCCCCAGGTCCATCTCGGAAATCTGCTGCTCGTTACCGAAACCGTGGTCGCCCACGATCACAAACAGGGTTTCCTTGAAGTAGGGTTCTTTGCGCGCTTTTTCGAAGAACTGCCCCAGCGCCCAGTCGGAATAACGCATCGCCGTCAAATGCTCGTTGAGCGAACCGCGATCGGTTACCGGCTCGACCGGCAATGGCGTAGGCAAGGCATACGGCGTGTGGTTGGACAGGGTTTGCAGCAGCGCATAGAAAGGTTCTTTGCCTTCACGCTTTTTCAGCTCTTCCAGGCCGCGGTTGAACATGTCCTGGTCGGACACACCCCAGGTAGGATCAGAGAACACCGGGTCAACGAAATCGTTACGACCTACAAAAGTGGTCATGCCCTGGTTACTGAAGAAACCAGACTGGTTGTCCCAGGCAAAGTCGCCGTTGTAGACATACACGTCATCGAACTTGCGAGCGCTGAGCAGTTCCGGCAAGCCGGACAGCTTGTGGCTGCCTTCCGGGGTCTGCATCAGGTATTCAAAACCCGGCAGGTTCGGGAAGCACGCCATGGTGGCGAACATGCCCTGGTGGGTATGGGTGCCATTGGAGAAGAAGCGCTCGAACAGCAAGCCTTGCTTGGACAGCTCATCGAAGTACGGGGTGATATTGCCCGGACGACCCAGCGCACCCACCGAGTGACCGGCGAAGCTTTCCATCAGGATTACGACGACGTTCTTGATAGGCAGGGTTTTTTCCGCAGGCGGCGTGGTATCGCGACGCACAGGAGCGGTATCAGGATCAACCAGCTTGTCATTTTCAGTCAGCAGCATGTCGCGCACGGTCTGCGTCGCTACGGGCTGCTCAAGGGTAGCCTTCCAGATATTGGTGCGATCGTCACCGAAGCGGCTTTTCGCAGCGGCAATCAATGACAGAGAGCCGTTGAGCCCCAACTGATTGGCGAAGTTGGAGTCGGTTGTGTAGGCATCACCCCAACGCAGCGGAGGACCCTGACGCAATGTGCCACGGGCCAGGACCACACACACCAGCAGCAGCACGACAAATACCGCTGCACGGCCGTACCAGGGCGCCACCGCACGCGAAGTGCCAGCAGCCGCGCGGGTAGCGCTGGAACGGGTCACGCGGTCGGCGCCGCGGAAGGCAAAGTACAAAATGACAGTGCCGACAGCCCAGGACAGCAGGTAACGCACCACCGGGAAGCCATACCAAAGCATGCTCATCACGGTTTTCGGGTCTTCCTTCACATACTGGAAAACCAGACCGTTAAGACGCTGATGGAACTCACGGTAGAAGTCCATCTCCATCAGGCCCAAAAACAGCGCCAGGCTGGATGCTGCAGTCAGCCAGAAACGCAGCACACCGCGCATGGCCATGGCCTTGACACTGAGCACCGCCAGCAGCAGCGGAATACTGAAGTACACGACAATCCGGGCGTCAAAGCGCAGACCGTTGCCGAAGGCTTCAAGGAACGTCGATGCCGGGGTGTCGAGGATCATTTCCCGGTTGTAAACCAGCAATGCCACCCGCAACAGGGTGAACATCACCATCATGATCAAGGCACAGAGCAGCGTAAACGCCAGATGCGATTTGACGGTCGGTTGCAACACACGCGTGGCCGCGTGCTGTTGGCTTGGGGCGTCCGGGTTTGCCATGTCGTTTTAGGACCCATTGGTTCAAGTTGAAGTGGCTTTATCACCGGTGGCTTGCCACGGGTGCATCGCTCTTTAATTACACAGATTTTGGCCCGAGACCCACCAGAAACGCCTGAACTGAGGCGTTTACGAGTAGACAGGCAAAATTTTGCGTGCGAATTGTCTTAAAGGTACCGTGAAAATTTCGTGCAGAGCACATCTTGAAACATAAGAAAGGGCGCTCATTCCCTGTGGGAGCGGCTTGTTAGCGATTGCAGCAACGCGGTCCAACTTTAAACCGCGTCGCCTGCATCGCGGGCAAGCCCGCTCCCACAGTTCTACAACTGACGCCCTGCCTTGCTACTGCACAGCCTCAGTCGTTGCTTGGCTTGTTGATAGCCTGCAAAACATATTGCGGCAAGGCGAAAGCACCGATATGAACTTCCGGATTGTAGTAGCGGGTCACGATACCGCTACCGGCAAAACGTTGACGCAGGGTCTCAAGCGGCAACTTGCGATAGCTCGCATCAGTCGAACCCCAGGCGAAGGTCATGGAGCCGCCGATATAGGTAGGCACGGCAGCCTGGTAGAAATGCCAGTCAGCAAACAGGCTGCGCATGCGCCCGGCGGTGGTCTGCACTTCCTGCAACTGCATAAATGGCGTGCCGTTCTGGGTGACCAGTACACCCCCTTCATTCAGGCAACGGTGGCAAGCCTGGTAGAAGTTCTCGGAGAACAGCACTTCGCCCGGCCCGATCGGGTCGGTGGAATCCGAGATGATCACGTCGAATTTTTCTTCGGTGGTGGCGACAAAGCGCATGCCGTCGTCGATCACCAGGTTCAGGCGTGGATCGTCGTACGCACCCTTGGAGTGGTTGGGCAGGAACTCTTTGCACATGTCCACCACGGTGCCGTCGATCTCGACCATGGTGATGTGCTCAATGCCAATGTGCTTGGTGACTTCGCGCAACATGCCGCCATCACCACCGCCAATGATCAGCACGCGCTTGACCGCACCGTGGGCCAGGATCGGCACATGGGTAAGCATTTCGTGGTAGATGAACTCGTCCGCTTCAGTGGTCTGGATCACGCCGTCCAGAGCCATTACGCGGCCCATGACCGGGTTTTCGAAGATCACCAGATGCTGGTGATCGGTTCGCACTTCATGGAGCAGCTTGTCCATGCGAAAGCGTTGGCCATAGCCTTCGTAAAGGGTTTCGAGATAGTGGTTGTCAAGCGATTCGGCCATGGGTAGTCCCCTTGAATGCTGGTGGCAACGGACGGTCACCCGCCCATGATCGACAGCCAAACCTCATACCGCTATCGCGACACGGGTCCAACTGCCCAAGAAAGGCGCGCATTCTACGTCGAGGAACATGACAGGTCGAACCTTGACGCCGACAATCTAAGCGGGCAACCACGATTTACCGTCGCTGCCCGCTGGCAAGCAGCTCAAATACGCACATTGCCCCGCGGCCCGGCGATGGCCCAAATCACCAGCCCCAGTACCGGCAGGAACAGAATCAGCAGCACCCAAAGCACTTTCGCGCCCGTCCCGGCGCCGCTTTTGATTACGTTGATGATGGCCCAAATATCCAGGGCCAGAATAATCAGACCGATCAGACCATTAAACGTTGAACCCATGATGACGCTCCCGATTGAGTACTTGTGCTCATAGGATAGTCACCCACGGCCAGGGTTCCGTTTTTTATTGCAGCAGCCAGGGTTTCAGACGTGGACGGCAACCTTGAGAGCTTCCAGCGATGGCGCAGCGGCGATGCCGACTTCGGCACACAGTTCCAGCACGCGCGGCACGTCATTGCCGTAAACCAGCACCACCTGGATTTCGTCGTCCAGCGGCTGGCTCAGGTTGACCAGCACATAACCGCCCTGCTCCGGGCTCATGCTGCCCATCTGGATCTGGATGCGGTTGAGCGCGGTCAGCGCTTCGGTCTTGGCCAATTGCTTTGGCTTGATATTGAACGCTACATCAGGACCGAAAGAGGCGACGATCTGGGCAAACAGGTCCATCCAGGTATCGGCCTGGAACAACACCGTTTCCGGCAAGCTGCCCACCACAACCCATTCACCCAGCGGGATCGGGAAGCTGTCGTCGTAGTTGATGTCCGGGTTGGCAAGCAGAAATGCTGCCTGATCGGCGTAGGCTTGAGCCGCCTCGTCCGCGATGGAGGCGATTTCGTCGTCGCCCATGCACCCAGAGCTGATTTTGCTGATGAGTTCAACGAGAGTGGTTTTCATGGGCGAGGCCTGTCACAAGGAAAATTAAGGGCGCGCAGGATATATCAATTGCGCCCTTCAAGGGGCGATCAGCCCAACAGCTTCTCAAGTTGCGCCACGGTTTCGGCTGCGCCCATGGTCCTGGCGGCATCCAGGGCGGTGATGCCATTGGCGTCCTTGGCTTTTGGATCGGCGCCCTTGCTGATCAGGTAATCGATGATTTCCCCACGATTGAACATGGCGGCCATCATCAGCGCTGTACGGCCATCAAATGATGCGCCTTCAACTTGTGCGCCACCTTCAACCAGGGTCTTGACCATTTCCAGGTCGCCCTTGAAGGCAGCACCTGCAATCGGGCTCTGGCCATTGTCATTGCGGATCTCGGGGTCGGCATTGTGCTCAAGCAGCACCTTCACCGCTTCAACGTGGCCGTGATAGCTGGCCAGCATCAACAGGGTATCACCCTTGTGGTTGCGCAAATTGGCCGGCAAGCCCTTGCTCAGCAAGGCTGCCAGCATTGCAGCATCACCATCCCGTGCCTTGTTGAACACCTGCTCGGCAAAGTCGGCGGCCTCTTCCGGGGTCATCTGGCGGCTCTGGTCTGCTGGCTTGTTCTCTGACATGTAAGGTTCCACCCTGGCTACAAAAAAACCCTAGTTTCCTGAGACGCAGACACGGTGTCACCCCTTTTTTGCTCAATGCACCCATAGGAACAATCAATCAGCTGTCTGAGCCTGATACCGACTGGGCAAAATGCAGGATGCACGATGGCCACTCATGCAAAATGCACGACAAATGCTTTTTGCATAAATTATAAGCCGTTGATTTATATGGGTTTTTTAAAAAAAGAATAGTGGCACAATCACTGCAATCTCTACTCCATACAAGCATTCAAGCGCTAATGGAGCTGAACATATGAGCCTGATCCAGGAAAAATTCGCATCGTTGTTCTCCAACCACACTGTCACCGTAAAACCCCGCCCGGATGGCGGCGTGCTGCTGACATTGTGTGACAACGAAGGCAAACAGACCCAGCGCACACTTTCTTACACGCAACTGCATACCGCCGAGGAACTGACCTGGGCCATCAGCGCGATTCGTCGTGACCTGGCAGGCACTGCCAGTGAATTGCCGACCATTTCGCTGCTGCAAAGCCAGCATCGTTTTGCCCTGCCGACCTATCACACCCGCTGAACCCAAGGGTAGTGCAAAGCAGTCCGCGATAGATAACGGCATGACTGTGGGAGCGAGCAGGCTCACTCCCACAGCAGTGTTATTCAAACTGCGGCAGGATCAATCTCGGCAAAACTGCTCACGGTTTTATGTCCCGCCAGTTCCCCACCCTCACGGGCCAGGCCGCAGGTCAGCATGCCGGCCGCCTGTGCAGCATCGAGTTCTTCAACGATATCCGACAAAAACAGGATCTTCCCGGCCGGGCAGCCTATGGCCTCGGTAATGTGGCGATATGATTGCGCCTCACGCTTGGGCCCGGAGGTGGTGTCAAAGTAGCCATTGAACAGTGGCGTCAGGTCACCCGCCTCGGAACAGCCAAAAATCAGCTTTTGCGCCTGTATCGAACCTGACGAGTAGACATACAGGTCATACCCTTTGGCATGCCACTCGCGCAGCGCTTCGACCGCGTCCGGGTAAACATGGCCCTTAAGCTCACCCGCGGCGTATCCCTGCTTCCAGATCATCCCTTGCAAGGCCTTGAGTGGTGTGGCCTTGCGGTCTTCGGCCAGCCATTGCTGGAGGATCTCGATGACCCGCTCGACATCGGCCTCAGGCTCGCCGCTATCCAGGCGTACTGCGCCCAGCTGCATGGCCACTTCAGGGTCTTCGGCATGCTCGCGCACAAACCCGGGCAGGTGTTTGGCCGCATACGGAAACAACACGTCAAATACGAAGCTGACAGCGCTGGTGGTGCCTTCGATATCGGTCAGGATGGCTTTGATCGGCATGGGAGATCCTTAGTCTTCGAGGCGCGGGAAGCGTTCAGCGATGTCTTCGCCGGTAAAGTTGGCAACCCAGCCTTCCGGGTTGTTGAACAGGCGGATGGCGACAAAATGCGGATGCTCACCCATGTCGAACCAGTGCGGCGTGCCTGCGGGTACAGAAATTAGATCGTTCTTTTCGCACAACACCGCATACACATAGTCGCCAATATGTAGCGTAAACAACCCACGACCGGCGACGAAAAAACGCACTTCATCTTCGCCATGGCGGTGCTCGTCGAGGAATTTGGCGCGTAATTCGGTTTTTTGCGGGTGATCGCTGTTGAGACTGATCACGTCCACGGTGACATAGCCACCCTCGCTCATCAGCCGGTCAATCTGCACGCGATAGGCGTTGATCACTTCATCCTGACTGGCCCCCGGCTGGATCTGCGTGGCGGCCTGCCAGCGGTCAAAGCGCACGCCCTGCTCAGCCAGTGTTGAAGCGATATCATCAAAATGGGTGAGCACCTTGTTGGGGAGTTCCGGGCTCGATACGTGATAAACGGACAAACTGCTCATGGGGCGTGGTTCCTCGGCTTCGGCGCGCATTCGGCTTTTACAGGCCGTTCAGGCAGACCGTTCAAATCAGGGTGTGAGCTTCTTCACGGTGAAGTCAGCGTTAACGATTGAGTATTGCGCGAGCTTTCAGTTCGCATTCAAACAAAAACTCGAAGGCTTCGATCTGGCGCAAGGCGTCGCTCATGCGCGCGCCCCACGTGTAAAGGCCATGCCCGCGAATCAGATAGCCCACACAGTCCGGGTGGGCTTCAAGCCATGGCTGAACCTTGGCCGCCAGCCGCGCGATGTCTTGATCATTGTCAAAAATCGGCACCAGCACACTGGACTCATGGGTCGAGACGCCACTGAAAGCCTTTTGCAGTTCGTAGTCTTCAAATTCAATGCTGTCGCCCGGCGTCAGGCGCGACAGCACCGTGGCATTGACCGAATGGGTGTGCAGCACCGCGCCAATTTCGGGGCGCCAGCTGTACAACTGGGTATGCAGCAGGGTTTCAGCGGAGGGTTTCTTGCCTGGTTCCAGGCTGTTGCCTGCCAGGTCAGTGGCAAGCACATCATCAGGTCCCAGCTGGCCCTTGTGCTTGCCCGACACCGTCAGCAGCGCCTGGCTGGCCGACAGCCGGGTGGAATAGTTGCTGCTGGTAGCCGGTGACCAGCCACGCGCATATAAAAAGCGCCCGGCTTCAATGATTTCCAGGCTCAGGTGTTCACGGGTAAGGCTCATGGCCTGTCCTCTTGCAGTCGGGTGGCAATGATAACGGCTGCAGCCAGCGCTGCGACGCTCGCCATACTAAAGGTGAAAGCGGGGCCCAGGGTGTTCCAGCTGTAACCGGAGTACAGCGCCCCCACGGCGCCACCGATACCGGCCAGCGTGGCGTACAGGGCCTGGCCCTGGCCTTGCTGGCCGGGACCGAAACTGCGTTGCACAAAGGTCATGGCCGAGGCATGAAAACTGCCAAAGGTGGCGGCGTGCAGCAGCTGCGCCAACAGCAACACCCACAGGTGCTCGGCAAAAGACCCCAGCAACAGCCAGCGCAAGGCAGCGAGGATAAAACTGAACATCAGCACCCGGCGCACGGAAAATTTCAGCAGGATACGGCGCATGGCCAAAAACATCAGCACTTCGGCCACCACTCCCAGGGCCCAGAGCAAGCCGATCACACCACGGCTATAGCCGAGGTGTTCCAGATGCAGAGTCAGAAATGTGTAGTACGGGCCGTGGCTCATTTGCATCAGCGCCACACAGGCATAGAACGCCAGCACGCCCGGGCTGAACAGTTGCTTCAAGAACCCGCCTTCCACCTGCTTGCGGCCCAGGCTGGAGGGCTGCGCATTGGGCACCCACAGGCTGCACAGCACAATGCCAGCCATGATCACGAGCAGCGCCACCGGGTAGATATCCAGGCTCAGCCATTCGAACAGGCGACCCAGGATCACCACGGCAAGGATAAAACCGATCGAGCCCCACAAACGAATCTGACTGTAACGTTCAGGCTGCTCACGCAAGTGGGCAAAGGTAATGACTTCAAACTGCGGCAACACCGCATGCCAGAAGAACGCATGCAGCGCCATCACCAGCGCCAGCCAGGCATAGCTCTGGCTGACAAAGATCAGGGCAAAACTGCACAAGGTGCAGAGCGCACCCAGACGCACGATCAGCAGACGCTGACCGCTGTAGTCCCCCAGCCAGCCCCACAGGTTGGGCGCAACGCAGCGCATCAGCATCGGGATGGCCACCAGTTCGCCAATGCGCGCACTGGAAAACCCCAGGTGATTGAAGTACAGCGCCAGAAACGGCGCTGTGGCACCCAGCAAGGCGAAATAGAAAAGATAGAAGCCTGACAGACGCCAGTAAGGAAGTGTCGCCACGGCCGTCAGACCGTGACGCTCAACAATCCTTGCATTACAACTGGCCCAGTACGGGCGTGCTGACGCGTACGTCGGCGTTCTGGCCGCGATGACGCAACAGGTGATCCATCAGCACAATGGCCATCATGGCTTCGGCAATCGGCGTGGCACGGATACCCACGCACGGGTCATGACGACCCTTGGTAATCACGTCCACCGGATTGCCATGCACATCGATCGAGCGGCCCGGGGTGGTGATGCTCGAGGTTGGCTTGAGCGCCAGGTGGGCAACGATCGGCTGGCCAGACGAAATACCGCCCAGGATGCCGCCGGCGTTGTTGCTCAGGAAACCTTCAGGGGTCATCTCGTCGCGATGCTCGGTGCCGCGCTGGGCAACACTGGCAAAACCGGCGCCGATTTCAATACCTTTTACGGCATTAATGCTCATCAGCGCATGGGCCAGCTCGGCATCCAGACGGTCGAAAATCGGCTCGCCCAACCCCGGGATCACGCCTTCGGCGACCACGGTGATTTTGGCGCCAACCGAGTCCTGGTCACGGCGCAGTTGATCCATATAGGCCTCAAGCTCCGGCACTTTGTCCGGGTCAGGGCTGAAAAAGGCGTTTTGTTCAACCGAGTCCCAGGTCTTGAACGGGATTTCAATCGGGCCCAGCTGGCTCATATAACCGCGAATCACGATGCCTTGGGTGGCCAGGTACTTTTTCGCGATGGCACCGGCGGCCACACGCATGGCCGTTTCACGCGCCGAACTGCGCCCGCCGCCGCGGTAATCGCGCTCGCCGTACTTGTGGTGATAGGTGTAATCAGCGTGGGCCGGGCGGAACAGATCCTTGATCGCCGAGTAATCCTTGGACTTCTGGTCAGTGTTACGGATCAGCAGGCCAATGGCGCAGCCAGTGGTGCGGCCTTCAAACACCCCGGAGAGGATTTCAACTTCGTCGGCCTCCTGACGCTGGGTGGTGTGGCGGCTGGTGCCGGGCTTGCGTCGATCCAGATCACGTTGCAAATCTTCAAGGGACAGCTCCAGCCCTGGCGGGCAGCCATCAACAATGGCGACCAACGCCGGACCATGGCTTTCGCCAGCGGTGGTGACAGTGAACAGCTTGCCGTAGGTATTGCCGGACATGCAGGGCGCTCCGCGAAAATCAGCCGATAAAGTTCAGCCCGGGATCAGTTCAAGTCTTGTTGCAACACAACAGATGTTGAACAGATCCCAGATAACCAAAAGCGCCAGTATACGCAGGCTACCTCTGTAGTTCATCCTCGAACCTTACTCATCCGGGTTTGTCCAACCGGCACACTAGACAATGATGGCGCTATGATGCTGCGAATACTTTTATTAGCACTGACCCTGTTTGGCTTTGGCACCCAGGCCCTGGCGGCCCCGCCCTCCAATGTCTTGCTGCGGCCCATTGAGCTCGATACCGGCTCCGGCACGCTGTATGGCTCGCTGGTTTTGCCCAAGAGCGACAAGCCCGTACCCGTGGTGCTGATTATTGCCGGTTCCGGCCCGACTGACCGCGACGGCAACAACCCTATCGGCGGGCGCAATGACGCCCTGAAAAAACTGGCCTGGCGCCTGGCCCAGAGCAATATTGCCAGCGTCCGCTTCGACAAGCGCGGCATCGCCCAGAGCCAGCCTGCCGGGCCTGACGAGCAAAAGCTCAACTTCGATCAGTATGTGTCCGACGCCGTGGCCTGGGGCGAGAAACTCAAAAGCGACCCGCGCTTTGGCAAGGTGTTTGTGCTCGGGCACAGTGAAGGCGCAATGATCGCCAGCCTGGCAGCCCCACAAATCGGTGCTGCCGGCGTGGTTTCGATTGCCGGTACAGGGCGCCCGGTGGGCGTGCTGTTGCGCGAGCAACTGCAACGCAATCACCTGCCGCCTGCCCTGCTCAAGCGCAGTTTTGAGCTGATCAGCAGCCTGGAAGCCGGCAAGACCGACGACAAGGTGCCCAAGGATCTGCAAGTGATCTTCCGCCTCAGCGTGCAGCCGTACATGATCAGCCTGCTGCGCCATGACCCGGCAGCCGCTTTCGCCGCACTGAAAATGCCGGCCATGATCATTCAGGGCACCCACGACATTCAGGTAGAGGTCAAGGATGCCCGCCTGCTCAAGGCCGCCAAGCCCGATGCCGTACTGACACTGATCAATGGCATGAACCACGTGATGCGCATCGTGCCAATGGACATGAAGCGCCAGGTGCAGTCCTATAACGACCCCAATCAGCGTTTGGCAGGCGAACTGGGCGATCGAACTGTGCGCTTTATCACGAAAGTCAATGCGGGCCAGCCCTACAGTACTGCGCATAACGGCCGATAAACCGGTGTCGGCCGTCTTTGCTTGGCTGACATCCAGCACAGGATCGAGCCGTTATGAGCGACACCCCAACACAACCCGCCGGGCCCGAGGCACCGGAAGTGCCCGAGGCCCCGGAAGTGCCCGAGGCCCCGCCGCTGCCTTGGGCCGATGTGCAGCCCGAGCATTTGCGCATGCTGCGCCTCGCCCCCCTGCCCACTGACCGCAACACCGGGGCACGGTCGTTACGCTTTGTGCAGTTCGGCCACGCCACACGCCACAGCAAAGACCTCAGCCTGCTGCGCATGACCATCACCCTGCCCGGCCAGCGCGTGCGCAGCGAACAGAACCAGCTTGACCTGTGGGTCGACCATAGCACCCACCGCGTGCGTTTCAGCCCTGAGCGCGGTTTGCAAGTTGAACCGGCGAACCGCGGGATCGGCCGCTTTCTGCTGGCTCAGGCCGCGTTGTGGGCGCAGAAAAAATGGTCGCACTACCGCGTTGACGGCACCGACCTGGCCAGCCGGGACGCCCTGAATGAAGACAGCCGCCTGCGCCGCGATCATGTTTTGCGGGTACAGGGCTTTGATGTGGTGTATGCCGACGCCCAGTTTCTCAAGGCACGGATCGAAGACGTGCAAGTGGGCGAGTTGCTGGACAGCTGGAATGGCGAAAAGCTTCAGTTCCTCGACATTCTTGAGACTGCGCAAATGCTCCAGCAAGCCGAACAGAACTTGCAGGAACAAGAGGTAAAACTGCGGGAAAAAGAAGAAAAACTCGGCAGGTACCAGCGCGAAGAAATGGGCCTGCGCTTTACCATCACCTGCCTGGTAGCCTTTTCGGTGTTCCAGGCAGGGTTGTTGATCTGGATTGCGACGCACCGCTGATGGTACCCACCCGCTGCACAGGGTCACTATGGGTTACGGATAGCCAAGACCTGTTCCCCTGGGGTAGCGCAACGCCCCCGGCTGGCTGCCATCGGCCAGGGCAAAAATATCAACCGGCAAACGCCCCACGGGGACGCTCCGCCCCAGCATGACATCCACAGCAGCCGGCAAGGCTGGCCCCAGCAGACCTCGGTCATACCCCCTGGACGAGTAGGTCGCCAATGTGGCGCCGGCGATATCGTCAAATTCCACCACATCGTAGGGCGAGTTCATCGTCAGATGAATAGCCAGCTTGCCGCGGGACGTGGCGTATTCCATGGCACAGCGCAGCCATTGCAAACTGCTCTGCACGGTTGCTCCTGACAACAACTGATCGGCATGCGCATTTCGCACGACAGCACTGACACCGATTGAAGAGGTACCGAGAATCACCGTTTCTGCGGCGTTGATCGCCCGCTTTATCTCAACCCAGCCAACGCCTCTCAGCGCCTTGCCTGTCAACAGGAGCGCAGGATAGCCGGCCTCCTCGAACCTGCGGCGCAAGGCTTCGGCCTGCTCATTCCTCGGGGTCAGGATCAAGATCCGCGCGCACTGGTTCTTCAGAGGCAACGCGGCGCACTGATTACGAATCAATGTAATGGATTGCGCGGTAATACGTTGCTCGAGCGCACGATGTGCCGGGCTGCCAATTATATTCAACTCAGGTCGAGGCCTGGCGCCCTGCTCGGCGGTAATCCCGTTGCGCAACTTCATTCGCACAATCCGCAATACCGACTGATCCAGTTCCTGTCGATCAATATCGCCCGCCTCGACAGCCGCTACCACCTGATCAACCAACCCGGACAGGAGCCCGGCCTGGCGAGCGGTACGAAATTCAATGGGCATCAGGGCGATATCCACATCCGCCTGAAAAGCCTTTATCACGGCGTCGGCCTGACCGAAAAAACCGGCAATGGCCTTCATATCCATCGCATCCGTGATGCTCACGCCCTGAAAGCCAAGCTCACCCCGTAGAATATTGTGCTGAATTTTCCGCGACATGGTCGCAGGTGCAATAATCGGTTCACCGGTGCGCGTCTGAACCAGGGTGCTATCGAGCGCAGGATATTGAATATGGGCGGTCATGACCATTTCTGGCGCTTCACCCGCTTCAATGGCCAAACGATAGGGCGCCAGATCAATTGCCCAGGCATCTTCACGGGACTTGTTCACCACCGGCAGCCCGATATGCGAGTCCGTTTCCGTATCCCCATGCCCCGGGAAATGCTTGTACGCCGCGATCACGCCCTGTGCAGCCATACCTTGCATCATGCGTCGGGCCAACAGGCTGACCGTGCGTACATCATCACCAAAAGCGCGCACATTGATGACGGGGTTGAACGGGTTGCTGTTGACGTCCACCACCGGGGCAAAATTCAAGTTAAACCCCAGAGCCGCAATCTCGGCGGCCAACACCACACCCTGGTCATAAGCCATCCGCTCGTCACCACCGCCGTGCCAGGCCGCAGCCAATGCCATGTTGCCCGGGAAAACCGTGGCCGCCCTGCGCGGCAGGCGAAACACTGACCCCCTCCTCCTCGTCCACCCCCAGCAACAGGCCGAGTTCACCCGCGACCGGGGGCACAGCGCGCAGATCATCCAGAAGGGTTCTGCCCTGCTCAAGCGAACTCAAATTGTTACCAAACAAAATCACCCCGCCAATGGCGTTGTTACGCAGGGCATCGCCCATGGCGGAATTGAACCGGGTGGTACTCAGGGTGCACGCTGGCTGGTCGTCAGGACACCAATAACGAAAGGCCACGAGCAACTTCTGCCCGATTTTTTCGCGCAGGGTCAAGCCCTCAAGGAGGCATCGGGCGCGCGTGTCGAGATCAGTGTCGCTGGGAGCCAAAGGAAACCGGGACGCTTGTGTCATGCTTTGATCCTCGTATACAAACCAATACGGGCATCAAGCAGGCAGCCACTTCAGGGAGATGCGTGCCAAAACCGCTTCGCTTGATGCCCAGCCGTTGTCGAATGTATCGAGTTGCGGACGAACAAAAAGCGAAGAGGTATTGCAGCGTTTGTAATGCTCTTGCCTGATCAGATTCGAGAAGCAAACAGCCCCTGATGGGCACGGCACTGTTCGGCGGTCAACATGAATACACCGTGCCCCCCGCGCTCAAAATCAAGCCAGGCGAAGTCGACTTCCGGGTACAGCGACTCAACGTGTATCTGGCTGTTGCCTACCTCAACGATCAGCAAGCCTTTTTCGGTCAGATGATCAGCCGCTTCGGCCAGCATCCGGCGTACCAGGTTCAGGCCGTCGTCACCGCAGGCCAGCCCCAATTCCGGCTCGTGCTGATACTCGGCCGGCATGTCGGCGAAATCTTCGGCATCCACATACGGCGGGTTGGACACAATCAGGTCGAAACGCTGCCCCGGCAAGCCATCAAAGCCGTCGCCCTGCACGGTGTAAACCCGTGCGTCGACACCGTGGCGCTCGATGTTCTGGTTGGCCACTTCAAGGGCCTCAAAGGACAGGTCAGCCAGTACCACTTCGGCGTTCTGGAACTCGTAGGCACAGGCGATGCCGATACAGCCCGAACCGGTACACAGGTCAAGAATGCGTGCAGGTTCAGCACCCAGCCACGGTTCAAAACGCTTTTCAATCAGCTCACCGATCGGCGAGCGCGGGATCAGCACGCGCTCATCGACGATAAACGACATGCCGCAGAACCAGGCCTCACCCAACAGATAGGCCGTGGGCACGCGCTCTTCGATACGGCGCTTGAGCAGATGTTGCAGGTTGACCAGCTCATCGTCTTCAAGGCGGCAGTCGAGATAGCTATCGGCAATTTCCCACGGCAGGTTCAGCGCACCCAGCACCAGTTGACGGGCTTCATCCCAGGCATTGTCGGTACCATGACCAAAGAACAGATCTTCCCCATGAAAGTGGCTAACGGCCCAGCGAATATGGTCGCGCAAAGTGCGCAGGCGGGAAGTGATCAATGGTCTTACTCCTCAAAATCGATTGGCGATTCTAACAGCCAAACTCCAACGCGCCAAAGGTGAGCCGGACGACTACACGTGACGGCGTTTCAAAAAGTAAGACCGTGTACAATAAAAAACTGAAATCGCTCCATTTTGTACATTTTATGGCTACAACATATTTGCTTGACATCGCTACAGGCCAGCAACCACAAGGCCTGCACGACTAGTCATTCACATAAACGCTCCGCCAGTGGAGAATGTCGCAAAAGCCCCATTCAAAGGAGCCCCCGAATGCCCGCTTTAAAGACGATGTTTCAACTCACAGGACGTGGCTATGCCGCAGCCAATCTGAGCAACGCCAGCCTGCTGATCATCGATGCGCAAAATGAGTACTTGAGCGGGCCATTGGCCCTTTCCGGCATGGACGCGGCCACCGCCAACATTGCCCGTCTGCTTGAAGCTGCCCGCAAGGCAAAGCGCCCGGTCATCCATATCCGTCACCTGGGCACCGTTGGCGGTATGTTCGACCCTCAGGGCGAGCGTGGCGCCTTCATCAAGGGCCTGGAACCACAGGGTGATGAGCAGATTATCGAGAAGCGCATGCCCAACGCATTCAACGACACCGGGCTGCAAAAGGCCCTGGAAAACCTCGGCTCGCTGGATGTGATCGTCTGCGGCTTCATGAGCCACTCCAGCGTCAGCACTACCGTGCGTGCGGCCAAGGACTACGGCTTGCGCTGCACCCTGGTGGAAGACGCCTGCGCCACCCGCGACCTGCCGACCGCGGACGGCATTATCAGCGCCGAGCAAGTGCAAAAAGCCGAAATGGCCATCATGAACGACAACTTTGCCACCCTGACGTTGACCCAAAACCTGATTTGATCTGAACCGGACGTTGACGGGCGGCCCCTGCAACCGCCCATCCCGGACCAGCTCCAGCCTGCGGGCGCTTTCCTATTTCACTACACTCAGGAACAACCTGACGAAGTCCCTGTCGAAGGGCCGATACCCTTTAAGGAAAGATCGGAATGAAGATCTCCGATGGTTTTGATGCTCGGCGTTTGCGCCCCAAGGCTCATCGCGACTGGCGCTCGCGCCTGGTACTGATGTTTGCAGCGCTGCTGGCACTGCTTGGCATGCTGTTGCTGTTGGCGGGTGCCGCCAGCCTGATTGGCCATCCAACGGCACTGGGCGAGCTCAATGCCAGCCCCGCAGGTGCAACACTGGTGTTGGTGTCCGGCCTGTTGGTGTGCTGGCTAGGGGTATGGATGTGGCGTCGACGCCGGCGCCTGATGCGCAAGCCATTTGGCCTGAACATGGCCCCGCACCTGATGAAAAAACACGACTGACGCATATCCGCCGCCCGATTGTCGTCGACTTGGGTAAACTGGCAGCCCTTCGCGGAGGCTGACATGCAAGACGACGATTTTTCCCTGTTCAAAAACGAGATTCGCGGTGTCAAACCGATCAAGCATGATCGTGCCGACACCGGCAAACCCAAGGCTGACCGTGCGCAGCTGGCCAAGTTGCGCCAGAACGCCATTGTGCGCACCAACGCGACCATCATCGACGGCCTGTCAGACCAGTTTGTGATTGATGTTGGCCCCGAGGACCAGCTGAGCTGGGCCCGTGACGGCGTGCAGGAAAGCCAGATGCGCAAGCTCAAGCTGGGGCAGATCGCCTTTGAAGGCAGCCTTGACCTGCACGGCATGACCGTTGAAAAGGCCCGCGAAACCCTTTGGGAATTCCTCGGTGAAGCCGTGCGCCTTGAAGTACGTTGCGTGCGCGTTACCCACGGCAAGGCCGTGCGTCTGGACGGCAAGCGCCCGATGATCAAAAGCCACGTCAACACCTGGCTGCGCCAGCACTCACAGGTACTGGGCTTCTGCTCCTGCCAGGCCAGGCATGGCGGCGCCGGCGCGGTCTATGTGATGCTCAAGCGCACCATGATGGAGGGGCGTGACGAGTAACAGCGTGTCATCACGCTTGCAGCGTCGTGTCAGCCCCCGTACCCTTACTCTTTGCGAAAAATCCCACAGGTAGATTAATGTCCCTGGAACAAAACTACACCGCGATCCTCGGTCAACTCGGCGAAGACGTTTCCCGTGAAGGCCTGCTGGATACGCCAAAGCGTGCCGCCAAGGCCATGCAGTACCTTTGCCGCGGCTATGAACAAACCCTGGAAGAAGTCACCAACGGTGCCTTGTTCAGCTCAGACAACAGCGAAATGGTGCTGGTCAAGGACATCGAGTTGTACTCGCTGTGCGAACACCACCTGCTGCCGTTTATCGGCAAGGCCCATGTCGCCTACATTCCGAGCGGCAAAGTGCTGGGCCTGTCGAAAGTGGCGCGTATTGTCGATATGTATGCCCGTCGCCTGCAGATCCAGGAAAATCTCAGTCGCCAGATCGCCGACGCCGTGATGCAAGTCACCGGCGCCCTGGGCGTGGCCGTTGTGATCGAGGCCAAGCACATGTGCATGATGATGCGCGGTGTCGAGAAGCAGAACTCGTCGATGATCACTTCGGTGATGCTGGGTGAGTTCCGCGAAAACGCCGCCACGCGCAGCGAGTTTCTCAGCCTGATCAAGTAACTGCGGCACAGAAAAAACCGGCGTTTATCGCCGGTTTTTTTTCGCCTGCACAATTTCAGGTAAGCTGCGTCCCTTCTTAATTTGCCCATGAGGCTTTTACTGTGTTTATCAAAGCGCTTCGCGTAGGCCTGGGTCAGCTCATCATCGCTGGCGATTTCGTGACACGTCCAAGCAAAAAGCAGCGCCCTGCCGCCGCTCAGGCGCAGGTCGACCAGGCTGCCAAGGGCCTGACCCTGTTTCAGTTCCACGCCTGCCCTTTCTGTGTAAAAACGCGCCGCACCCTGCGCCGCCTGAATGTGCCAGTGGCCCTGCGTGACGCGAAGAACAACGAGCAGGATCGCCAGACCCTGCTGGAGCAAGGGGGCAAGATCAAAGTGCCTTGCCTGCGCATCGAAGAAGGCGGCAAAACCACCTGGATGTATGAGTCCAAGGTGATCATTGACTACCTGAACCAGCGCTTTGCCAACGTTTAAGGCCATCCCCCGGTCTACCCTCTCTGTGGGAGCGAGCCTGCTCGCGAACGACCTTCGCGAGCAGGCTCGCTCCCACAGTTGAAGTTTCCTTCAGACCTCGTCAGCGGCTACAGAATGTGCGCACAAAAAAACCGGCACTTGGCCGGTTTTTTTAAAGGGGCGATTTGCTCAATCGAGCATTCCCACATGCCGCGGATGGCTGGCCACCCGCGCCAGCCAGGCCTGAATACCCGGGTAGCCGCTCAGGTCAAACCCGCCCTGATGGGCCACATGGGTATAGGCATACAGCGTCACGTCGGCGATCGAGTATTGCTCACCCACCAGATACGGCGTGCGTGTGAGCTGTTGCTCCATCACGTCCAGCGCCTTGTAGCCACGCTTTTGCAGCTTGCGGTATTCCTCAAGGCGCTCTTCGGGTAGCCCCAGGTAAAACTGGATAAAGCGCGCCACCGCAATATAAGGCTCATGACTGTACTGCTCGAAAAACTGCCATTGCAGCACTTGCGTGCGCAAACGCGGTTCGGTCGGCAAAAACTCGCTGCCGTCGGCCAGGTAGTTGAGAATCGCGTTGGACTCCCACAGGCACGTACCGTCTTCCAGCTCCAGCACCGGCACTTTGCCGTTGGGGTTTTTCGCCAGAAACTCCGGGGTCTCGGTTTCACCCTTGAGAATGTCCACGGCAAACCACTGATACTCAAGCCCCAGCAAATGCAGCATCAGCTTGATCTTGTAGCAGTTGCCCGAGTTGTAATCGCCATAAACCTTGAGCATTGCGCCTCCTTCAGGCCGCCTGGGCAGCCTGGGCCTGACGAATCACGTTGGCCAGACGCTTGAGGCCTTCATGCAGACGCGCCGGATCGATGTGGCTGAAGTTCAGGCGCAGGCTGCCCACGTTCTGGTCCGGGTTGGCGAAGAACGGCTCGCCCGGCATAAAGGCCACGTTCTGTTCCAGCGCAGGCTTGAGCAAAGTGCGGGTATCGAACGGTTGCTTGAGGGTCAGCCAGAAGAACAAACCGCCCTGGGGCACATGCCAGTCAGCCAGATCCGAGAAATGCTCTTCCAGCGCCAGCTGAAAACCGTCACGGCGCACGCGGTAGAAATCACGCAGCTCGGCCAGGTGATTACTCATTTTCTCGGTGCCGATCCACTGCAAGGCTTGCCACTGGCCAACGCGGTTGGTGTGCAGGTCAGCCGATTGCTTGAGGCGCAGCAAGTGCGGGTACAGGTCAGGGCTGGCAATCAGGAAACCGACGCGCAGGCCCGGCAACAGGGTCTTGGACACAGTGCCGGTATAGATCCAGCTGGCTTTTTTCAGGCGGCTGACGATCGGTGTGGCGCTGCCACCGTCGAAGTTCAGCTCGCGGTACGGCTCGTCTTCGATCAGGGTCACGCCGAACTCGTCGAGCAAGGCAGCAACCGCGTCGCGCTTGGTTTCGCTGTAACGCACAGCAGACGGATTCTGGAACGTCGGGATCAGGTAGATGAACGCCGGGCTGTGTTTTTCCAGCTGCACGCGCAACGCAGCCAGATCAGGGCCATCAGCTTGCAGCGGGAGCGTCAGGCATTCGGCGCCGAACAATTGGAAGATTTGCAGCGCCGCCAGGTAGGTCGGTGCTTCGAGCATGATTTCGGTGCCCTTGTCGATATACAGCTTGGCTGCCAGATCCAGCGCCTGCTGCGAACCGCTCAACACCATCACCTGGCTGGCATCGCAATCAACCCCCAGTGCGCGAGCCTCTGCAGCCAGTACTTCACGCAGTGCCGGCTCACCTTCGCTCATGCCGTACTGACCCATCGAGGCAGGCATATCGGTCCAGTCGACCTTGGGCAGCATGGCCTCGGCCGGTAGCCCGCCAGCGAAAGACATGACTTCCGGACGTTGGGCCGCAGCCAGAATTTCACGAATCAAGGAGCTTTTCAGGCGGGAAACACGTTCGGAGAAGGCCATACAGATCACCGGTAGCGGAAGTAATTGGAAATAAGTCAAACTGTTTGACCGAAACTACGCCGCGAACCCTAGATACGTCAATATGCTTGACCTTAAAAATCCGACCACTCAGCGCGCCGCCATGGAAGCCTTCTTCTTTGGCTATCAAGCATTTACCGCCAAAGCGGATGAAATGCTGGCACGTCGTGGGCTGAGTCGGGTGCATCAGCGTATTGTTTTTTTTATCGCCCACCACCCCGGTGTCAGCGTCAAGGAACTGCTGACCTTACTGGGCGTGAGCAAGCAGGCCCTGAATACGCCATTACGCCAGTTGATCGAGATGGCCCTGGTGCGCAGCGTCGCGCCCGAGACCGACAAGCGCAAACGCCTGCTGGAACTGACTGCCGACGGTGTGGCCTTCGAAAAGAGCCTGCGCCGCGAACAGGTCAAGCTGCTGCAAAGGGTATTTGCTCAGGCAGGTGAAGACGCGGTGAATGGCTGGCTGGCGGTCAATCATGCCCTGGGACAAAGCCGCCAGCTCTAGAGCAGGGTTCCTGTGGAAGGTGGCTTGTTCTGTGAGCGGGCTTGCCCGCGATGCAGGCGCCGCAGTACTCCAGTTGTACCGCAGCGATCCAATCGCGAGCAAACTCGCTCCCACAGAAAACAGACACCCACCCATCACTTTCTGATCACAATCTGAAAAACATTATTTGCTTTTTTTGTATACAAAAGCATAATTCACTTCGCCTGCGTTTCTGACCCGAAAGTCAGAAAAACATCTCCCGCCACACCCAGTGCCCTTAAAAATAATAAAAGCCTGAGGAAATCACCGTGGACAGCCAAAAGTCAGAAATACCCGTTGTCGAACTTGCCACGCCCGCCGCCCGCAGCTGGCTGGAACGCCTGTTCAAACTGTCACTGCATGGCACCACGGTCAAAACCGAGCTGATTGCCGGGCTGACCACCTTCATCACCATGGCCTACATCATCTTCGTCAACCCCAACATCATGGCCGATGCTGGGATCGATCATGGTGCAGCCTTCGTCGCCACCTGCATTGCCGCCGCTCTCGGCAGCCTGTTGATGGGGCTTTACGCCAACTGGCCAGTAGGCCTGGCGCCAGGTATGGGACTGAATGCGTTTTTTACTTACACCGTGGTCGGAACCATGGGTTACAGCTGGGAAACAGCATTGGGTGCCGTGTTTGTCTCCGGTGTGCTGTTCCTGATTCTGACCCTGTCGCGGGTGCGTGAATGGCTGCTCAACAGCATTCCCGTCAGCTTGCGGTACGCGATGTGTAGGTTCTCAAAATAAATGAGAATTCTTACAAATAGTTGAACTGTGCAACACAAAAAAGCCAACGCTATGTAGCGTTGGCTTTTTTGTGTCTCTTGTTTGAAGAATTTTGGATAAGCGATTCAGTGTTATAAAGGATGCATATTTTTATAATAAATTTAGAGAAATAGCCTTATTGAAAACGTTATTCGCTAACTCGATATAAATGAAATTTTATAGAAGTTTTTCACATATAACACGGAACTATAAGATCCAGCTTTATTTGCTCATATAGCTATAAAGGAATTGTCAGTAGTCAACGCCTGGCTTAATATCGTTAGTCAAAAATTAGCTATGAATGCATGAGGTGGGGCTAATTTATTGTTTGAATCGCCCCAGGTTTCCTAGGCTCTGTACGTAAAGTATTGTCGCAAGCACCGCATAGCGCAGGCCAATGAGACCATCGCCGCAAAACTTGTT